>NZ_JADFBZ010000061.1:0-16869 GCF_015223095.1 Moraxella sp. K127
CTTGGTAGACTGGCACGCCCAACATAAGCCTCAATGCACTAGGTCATCTTATCAAAACCTAACCCACCAAAGCCGACAACCAATGGTAAGGTGCGTACCACGCACCTTTTAAATGAAAAATCTTATTGGTGCGTAATACGTACCTTACTGCCAATGGGTGTATTTTGAAGTTAAATGATTATAAAACCCACCCAAATCGACTTTACCACCACCAATAAGGACGGTACGGATAGCCATACCAACCGCCATAACCATAATGCATACGAGTCATGCGTTCGCTCATCTGATGTTGCTCCAAGCCCATCATGTTGGCACGGTGTAGCTCTTCTAGGGTTTTGCTATCGCCAACATCACACACGCCTTGTAAGGTGTAGCCCATTCGTCCCATGTTGTAGGCGTTGTCTATGGTGCAGTAGGATTTTAGCCCTGTTTGGCGACCTTGCTCCCATAACGCTCGGTCAGGCGTGGCAAGCCCTTGGCAGGTTTTGGCGTGGCGTAATATCTCTTGACTGCTTGCCCCACGCAGACCGTCAGCACGCCCTACCTGTTCCCAGTTGGCGGACGAGCAGTCGGCTTGTTTTAATGTGGCGGTCGTGGTACAGCCTGTGAGTGCGAGCACGGGTAGGGCGATGAGTAGGAATGCTTTTTTTATGATAGGTTTTGTGATAGGTTTCATGACGGATTGCCTTTTATGATTAGGGCGTGCCTGCCTTTTGTATTTGCAATGAAAAACAAGATTTAGCCATTTTTCATGCAAAAACGATTAGTTTATTTCTAAAATATTTCTATATTGTAAGTAGTGTTATAAAGGGCAGACACGTCTTGATTAAAAAAACGCACAAGCATGGCTTATGCGTTTTATTTGGCCTTATTTGGCTAAGACAAGCCAACTTATCTATAAATCAGTGGGCGTGGTTGTGCATGGGGCGAGTGCTTTCGCATTTTAGGCTGTACACCGTGCCATCAGCAGTGGTTATGTCCAACACACCAAATTTGTTTTTGGTGTGCCATTCGTATTTTGAATTGGGATTGACGCCATTCACAAACAGCATGCCCGATGCAGAAGGGGCACGTCTTAGCTCGACATCAGCACCATTTAGGCTTAGGCTAGGGGCGGTGATGTTAAGCAGAGCTTGCTTGGTGTCAGGGTTATAGTTAGCAACGATGTTGGCATCTTGGTCGCAGGTATAGGTTCTTGGTATGATGCCGTGATGATGCTTTTTGCCATGTTTGTGGGTGTGTTTGCCGTGCATTTCTTGGGGTTTGGGCTGATCGACGGTTTGGCTGTTATTTGTGGCACAGCCTGTCAATACCAAGGCGCCCACCGCAGTGGCAATCAATAATTTTTGCATGACAATCTCCTTAAAAGATGAAAAAAATACCAAAATAAAATCAGTTATCATTAAAATGATATATTTATTATAAATGAAATTCTACCGCCTTGTGTAACAAATTTTTTCAAGACAAGGGTAAACTTGTAAAAAACTTTAACACAACTTTTATCATGAAAAACTGATGTGATAAAAGGCAGGCACGTCCCAATCATCATTTTCTTTTAAAATAGCCATCATGCCTTGACTTTGACCTGCCCAAAAGCTATATTTTAAAAATCTTTATCAGGAAACATCATCATGACCATCTTATCATTACAATCCCATCTTGCCTTATCCACGCCCATCGTCCAAGCTCCCATGGCAGGGGCGAGCAATGCCGATTTTGTCGTGGAGGCGTGTCGTCTTGGCGTGCTAGGCTCGCTTGGGGCAGGCATGATGTCGCCCACCCAAATCCATGATGAGATTACCAAAATCAAAGCAGGCACGGATAAGCCCTTTAATGTCAACCTTATGATTTTGGACAAAAATTTGACCGAAACATATAGTCAGTCCATGCCCGATTGGCTTGATAATTTTTATCAAACATTGGGCGTTACCCCTGTGCTAGATGATAGACCTGCTCATGACTTTACCAAGCAATTTGCAGTGTTGCTTGATAGTCCTGTGCCTGTGGCAAGTTTTACCTTTGGTATTTTGGATAAAACGCAAGTGGACGCTTTGCACGCTGTCGGCACGCTGGTCATCGGTACGGCAAATAGTGTGGCAGAAGTGCTGGCGTGGCAGGACGTGGGGGCGGACGGTGTGGTCGTGCAAGGGGTTGGGGCAGGCGGTCATCAAGGGGGCTGGCTGGACGAGCAGGGCGATAGATTATCCACGTTAGAGCTATTAAAACTTGCCAAAAATGTCAGTACTATCCCACTCATCTCGGCAGGGGGCATTGCCAATCGTGAACAGGTCGCCCTTATGCTAGATAACGGGGCGGACATGGTGGCGGTGGGGACGGCGTTTTTGACCACGCACGAGTCGCCCATCAATCCACTTTGGAAAAAGCGGTTGCTCAGTGCGACAGGTAACGACACACGCCTAACAAGGCTCTACTCTGGCAAATGGGCTAGGGGCGTGGTTACGGACTATATGCAAGATTTTGCTGATTTGGATAACGATGATTTGCCAAATTATCCGACACTAAACGCCATGACAAAATCCCTGCGAGCCTATGGAGCAACCACCCAAAACAGCGAGCTGATGAGCCTGTGGAGCGGTGTGGGTGTGGCGGATTGTCGTGATGAGAGCATGAGTGAGCTTGTGGCAAGGCTGACAGGTACGCCCTAATCAACCAAATACACCACGTTATCGCCGTCTTTTTTGATGACATTGTTAAGCTCCAAACGCTTGATGATGTCATCGATATCGGCACTTTGACCGCCCCGAAAGCTAACAATCGCTTCCAAAAACGTCCGTAGGGCAGGCAGGCGATTGGGCTTGCTTTTTAGTACCCGCTCCAAACAATAATCATAATCGGCAGATGGTGGCAGTTTGTCGGTAGGAGCAGATGATGGACTCGGGGAGAGCATGAGTTGCCCAAGCAGATGATGAGCCAGTTTTAGTTTGTCCGTATCAGACAAGGCGGATGCCAAATCAAGGACGGTGCGATAAGACATGGAAGTTTCCTTAAATCATGGGGATGATAATAATGGCACTGGTGGATGATGAAGTTGGTTTATTGTATGACAAACACAGGTAAATGAAAAGAGCGGATGACAAAAAGCGGACATGTTGCCCGCTTTTTGTTTTTGGTATGATTAATGTTTGGGTGGTTCTCCAACACCCAGATACATCTCGTCGTTTTTGGCAAGGGTGGGGTGGTCAGCGTCCTTGATGTTGGCACGCAAGATAAGATAGCCCACGATGCCCGAGATAAGCGAACCCAAGATAATGCCCAAACGTGGGTCATAATCATCAGGAATACCGCCAAAGGCAAGCCCTGAGATAAAGAGCGACATGGTAAAGCCGATACCGCAAAGCAGGGACACGCCATAGATTTGCATAAAGGTTGTGCCTGTGGGCAGTTTGGCAAGTCCTAACTTGACGACCAAAAACACAGGAATCATCACGCCAATCTGCTTACCGATAAACAGACTTAGGGCGATACCCATTGGCACGCCATGCATGAGCTCGCCCATGTTGGTGCCAGCTAATGAAATCCCTGCATTGGCAAAGGCAAATAAGGGTAGGATACCAAAGGCAACAGTGTTATGTAAGTCGTGTTCTAGCTCTTCTAGGGGTGAATGCTCGGGGTCGGCATTATTTTTTAAAGGAATAAAAAACGCCAAGAGCACACCTGCTAAGGTCGCATGCACGCCTGATTTTAACATGGCAGCCCATAAGATGAGCCCGATGAGCAAGTAGGGTGTTAGGCGGGTGACGTTTAAGCGGTTTAATAGGAACAAAAATGGCAAGCACACCGCTGCCACACCCAGTGAGAATAACGACAGCTCGGACGTGTAGAATAAGGCAATGATGATAATCGCTCCGATGTCATCAAAGATGGCGATGGATACCAAAAACACTTTTAGGGCATTGGGGACTTTGTTGCCGAGCAAGCTAAGCACGCCAATGGCAAAGGCGATGTCTGTGGCGGCAGGGATTGCCCAGCCTTTTAGAGCTTCGCTGTCACCGTGATTTAGCCCATAATAGACCAAAGCAGGGGCGACCATGCCACCGATGGCACAGATGGCAGGCAGGACGATTTGTTTGATGTCTGACAGCTCGCCGATTAGGGCTTCACGCTTTAGCTCAAGTCCCACCAAAAAGAAAAAGACTGCCATCAGACCGTCATTAATCCAATGATGAGCATCTTTGGCAATCTCAAACTGACCAATCTGCACCACCACAGGGGCGTGAATAAAGGCGTTGTACAGCTCGTATAATGGCGAGTTGGCGACTATCATGGCAAGCACAGCAGCAAAGGCAAGGACAATGCCCCCGGCTGCTTCTAGCTCAAAAAAGGATTTTATGCGACTCATCGGCATGATTATCTTTTCCTATAAATGAATAAACAAAACCCACAACTATAAAAAATAGTTATAAATAAAAATTAACCAATCTTGTGAATATATCACAAAAATTAATAATACGAAAGCGGTTTTGTGATTATTTGTGTAAGTTTTCTTTCTGTGGGTTTGCCAAATGCAAGCAGTGGCGTGATGGTAAGTGCATGGATTTTGGTGTTTAGATGGGAATGATTCGGATGAAATGGTGTATGCCTTACAAGACGAAAAAGCACTACAATTTTCGCATTAAAGTTCAATTTTGTTGGCTGTATTTTTGAATGATTGTTTATGGGATGTGCCTACCATTGATAATGTTTGTTGGCATTTCAAGGATTGCCAACAAACATTTATTTGCAATAAATCATTAATTTGATATGATGATATCACAAAATAGGATTGCTCATTTATGTATAATATTTCACAAAACATAATATACTGTCTGTATAATAACATATTGTTAATTATTGTAAAAAATAAACAGTTGTTTATTTAAAAAAATAATTATAAAAATCAAATAATTAAAACATTATTTGTAAACACAATATTATATCATTTGGCAAGCACTAGACAATAAGTTGCTATTAATTTACAATTTGCAAAACTTATATTAAGATAAGTTTTCTTTTACCGATTTTGTAGTACAAATGTTTCATTTCGGTAAATGACAGTGT
This sequence comes from Moraxella sp. K127, assembly GCF_015223095.1. Lineage (NCBI taxonomy): Bacteria > Pseudomonadati > Pseudomonadota > Gammaproteobacteria > Moraxellales > Moraxellaceae > Moraxella > Moraxella sp. K127. The sequence continues at coordinate 5,059 of NZ_JADFBZ010000061.1, forward strand.
ATTTGAATGTTTTAATTTCATTGTTTATGATGGATAAAGCGTGGTAATGCCCTGGTATCTTGATGGATTGGGTTTTGGTGTCAAGGTTATTCTTGTTAGCCATCACTGATGTTTTTATCATAAACACAAACACAAGGGTGTAATATGTCATTACAAACACAACCTGCCAAAAAAGGGTTTTACGCCAAGCCCTTGACCGTGGCTTGTATGGTTGCTATCGGCACAAATAGTGTCGCAGGCTACGCTGAGACAGGTGCACAGGCACAGTCAGCCAGCTCCGAGAGAGCGAAAGTAAGTAGTTATCTGTATAACTACTATTGGGATTTGATTAATCGTCGTTATTATAATCCAGCCCCAACACCAGCCCCAGCGCCCATTCCTGCTCCTGTCAGACCAGCCCCAGCCCCCGTTGCTCCCATGCCAACGCCTGCTCCTACGCCAGCACCTGTGGAGTCAGCTGTCTCTGGTCGTTATGTGGCTCCTGTTGCATCATCAGAAGTCAAAAGAAATAATTACACAAGACAAGTGCAATCCCATCTAAAACGCAGCCAACCTGCACCAAGTGCTGGTACTCGCACAGGTTATAGTGTCATGGATACGTCAAACAACTCTGACTTGACGTCCAAATTCTATGGCACCACAGAAGATGGCTATGCCCAGCGTCTAGACGATCTAAAAAACACCATCGATACTCGCCGTGCCAAAGTGGGCGTGATTGATACGGGCATCAACCGCTTCAACCGAGATATGGTCGGTGCCAACGTTCATGACACGCAGGTCAAATGTATCTCAGCAGGACGTTCTAGCTGTTATGACCCACACAATGACTCAGGAATCGTTGAGACGCCAACCACATCTGCCAGTGGCGACCATGGCAACCAGATGGCTGCTGTTATCGCAGGTAACAACGGCATGACCAATGCCAAAATCTATGGTAGTGACAGTATCGACCGTGGCTCAAACGGTGGTAACCAGTTCTTGATGATGCGTAAACTCAACCAAGACCATGGCGTTAAGATTTTTAACAACTCATGGGGTTCGGATAACTCTGACCGTTGGTTCTACGATGCTCAGCGACTCAACTATGATCCCAATACAGGCAACATCTACCCAAATCGTTACAGAACAAGCATTACCAATGCTGAGGTAACTCTGCCTGTCATTCATGACCTTATCATGAATCGTGACGCCCTTATCATCAAGGCGACAGGTAACGAGGGTCTTAATGATGCACATGATGAGAACTTAGCACCGCTCATGAACAGCGAGTTCAAAAAAGGCTTCATCACCGTATCATCACCACGAGAAGATTTTAATCAAGCCAATGACTGTGGTCGTACCGCTGAGTGGTGCGTATCGGCAACATCGTCCACCGAAAACTATGCCAACAACGGCAGACTGAGCAACTACAAAGGCACATCGCCTGCCACTGCTCGTGTGGCAGGGACGGCAGTGCTGGTGCAATCAGCTTATCCTTGGATGAAAAATGAGAACATCTCTCAAACCATTTTAGGTACGGCTAAGGACTTCTCAGAAATCACCGCCAATTCACCAAATGGCTACAAAGGACTCAGACGTGTGAGCCGTCTGCCATCAGGCTATTATGGCAGATATTATACAGACAACCGAGGTAATCTATACATCCCCGGCGACACCCCATGGGAAAACCGTCAAATCATTGCAAACCATAATGGTAAAAACATCACGTGGCAAGATGGTTGGGGGCTACTAGACCCAGAAGCTGCTGCTAAGGGTTATGGTGGTTTTTACTGGGACAACGTAGAGCTTGACACCCAAGGCACGCCTTTATCTGTATTCTACAATGACCTAAAAGGCGACAAAGGCTTTACCAAAAAAGGTGCTGGTAAACTGGTATTTACTGGTAATAACAGCTATAAAGGTAACTCTATCATCGAGGGCGGTTCATTAGAAATCAATGGTAACAATGGTGGTTCTACCATGGTTGTCAAAGGTGGTGAGCTGACAGGTCATGGTAGTGTTGCCAATGTACACCAAACAGGTGGCTGGGTAAATAACGAAGGTAATCTACGCATCAGAGGTAACTATAATATCAACACCAATCGTGGTGCAGATGCTGGTCTAAAAGCCCAGTTTGGCAACATGATTACCGTTGATGGCAAAGCAAGACTCGGTGGTACTCTAAACTTAACAGGCGAGACCAAAGATGGCATCATCAGCCAATCAGGCAGTCGCAGTACTGTTTTGCGTGCCAAGCAAGGTCTTGAAAACCGCTTTGACAGCCATCGTTCAAGCAACCCCTTGTTTGAGGTTACCAAGGTTGAGTACACCCCAGAGGTGGACAGAAATGGCAGAGTGGTGGGTAACTCACGTGTGAACAACGACGTACAAGTAACCGCCAGACGTCTAAGTGCAGGCAATGTTGTTTATGGCATTGGCATGAATAATAGCGGTAGCCGTGTTGCCCAAAACCTAGATAAAGTGCTAAACGACCTTGATGAAAAACAAGCAGTTCAAGGCTCATTAACCAGCGATGAAAAACGCTTTGCCAACCAAGTGTTTAGTAGTTTTGAGAATATGAGTGCCGACTATGGCAACAACACAGCCAGTCCCATGCTGTCTGTGGTAAGCACCAACCAAGAGCTATATAAGCTAGACCCAACATTCTATGCTGACAGTGCATTAAATGTGGTAGAAGACAGTGCTGTTCACGCCACTGACTTTGGTAAGCGTCTAAAAGATGGTAGAAATGTTTGGGGTTCGGTCAGTCACCATGATTATGATGTGGACATGGCTCACGCCACCAGCGAGCGTAAGGGCAACACCTATACCGTTGGTGCCAGCACTCAGACTGCGAACGATGTTAGTGTCGGTGCTCAGCTTGATGTCAGCGACCTTGACCTAAAAGAATCAGTTTATGGCATTAGCAATAAAACCCAAACTGACAGCATTGGTCTGACCGTGGGTGCATCCAAAAATGTTGGTGATGCTTATGTGTCAGGCTGGGTAAAAGGAGCTAAGGTTGAGACCAAAGCCAACCGTGCCGAGATGACCGATGACATCAAGTATGATGGTAAGCTATATGGCGTGGGTATCCAAGTGGGTAAAAACATCGATACCGCATCGGGCGTGAGCGTACAGCCTTATGCCTTTGCCAACCATCAAAAATACAAAAATGATGGCGACATCAACGATGGCATGAACATCATCACCGACATCAGTGCCAAGCAAACTCAGGTGGGTGTTGGTACGGATGTGGCATTCCAAGCAACCCCTGCCCTACAACTAACCGCAGGTGTGCAAGTGGCTCACGCTGTTAGCCGTGATACCAGCCTAGATACTCGCTATGTTGGCACAGCAACAGATGTACAATATGGTACTTGGGATACTGACAAAACCAAATGGTCAGCCAAAGTGGGTGCAAACTACAATGTAACGCCAAACAGTCAAGTAGGTCTAAACTACAGCTACACAGGTAGTGGCGATTCAGATGCTTCTCAGGTGGGTGTGAGCTTCACCAGTAAGTTCTAATTCATTAATAAGGTAATAAAAAACAGCACAATTTCGGTTGTGCTGTTTTTTTGTTTTTAAATCTTAACAATCAAGAATCCCACATTTCTTTGTCCAAAGCCTTTTCTTGCTTGGCAACGGTTGCCACCCCTGTGATGTCGCCCACGACATTTAGGGCGGTGCGACCCATATCAAGCAAGGCATCAATGCCCAAAATCATGCCATAGGCAATCGCCACCGCCGAGCCAGCTTCCACAGGTAGACCAATGGATTCTAGTACCATAAGGAGCATAATCGCCCCCGCCCCTGGCACACCTGCCGTACCAATTGCCCCAAGCACGGCAGTCATCGTGATGGTCAGCATTTGCGAGCCGTCAAGCGGTACGCCCACCGCATTGGCAATAAAAATCGCACACACGCCAAGATACACGGTCGTGCCGTCCATGTTCATCGTAGAGCCGACAGGCAAGCCAAAGCTATAAATGTTCTTGGGAATGCCCATGCTTTGTGATGCTTGGATGGACACAGGCAAGGTTGCCCCCGATGAGCGGGTTACAAAGGCGGTGATAAAGGCGGGGCGAGCCTTTTTCAAAAAGATAAGTGGGGAGAGTTTCATCAACGCACAAATCACGCAGTACACAAGGGCGATTTGTAAGGCAAAACCAACATAAACAGTTGCCGTAACGCTTGCCAAGGAGCCAAAAGCGGTTGCCCCATTTTTTGAAAAAACAATAAAAATCAACGCAAACACGCCAATCGGAGCGTACTGCATGACCCAGCCGACAATCTTAAACATCGCTTGGCTAACCCCGTCCACAAAATAAAACACCGTGTCCGAGCTTTTTTTGATATTTTCATCATCGCTATCACGCCCAAAGGCAAGGGCAATGCCAAATACCAAACAAAAGAAAATCATGGGCAACACCTGACCGCTACTAATCACGCCGATTGGGTTGGTGGGGACGATTTCAAGCAGGATTTGAAGCATGCTTGGGGCTTCGGCAGTTTTGCCTTCGCTTGCGGTGTCGGCGATGAGTTCTAGTCCCAAACCGGGGTTAAAGAGCTTGCCCGCGCCAAGCCCGATGATGATGGCAAAAATGGACGTAATGGTGTAATAAATGAGCGTTTTTATGCCGATACGCCCAAGCTGGGCAGGCGTGATTGAGCTTGCCCCCACGATGAGCGTGGACGCAATGACGGGAATGACTATCATCTTTAACAGACGAATGAACAGCTCGCCAATGGGTGATAAAATGCTAATGGCGGTTTGGGCATTTTGAAAAATGATACCGCAGATTGAGCCTAGGATTAAGCCGATTAGGATTCTTAATAATAAGTTTGGCTTAAAATACCATGAAAAAAGTTTTGACATAACAAGTCCTATGATGTACAAAAGCATGATTTTTAACAAAAACACATCATTTTAACATAAATTTACAAAAGCCAATCATTTTTTGTTAAAATAAGAATTTTGGGCTAATGACATGGAACTCACCATACAGCTTATCTCCATACTCTTTTTTGTAGCGTTGTTTGCAGGGTTTATTGATGCCATGGCAGGCGGGGGTGGACTTTTGACCATTCCTGCCTTGCTTTTGACGGGCATGAATCCTGTGGCGGTGCTTGCCACCAATAAATTACAAGCCTGTGCAGGGTCGTTCTCGGCAAGTGTTACGATGATAAAAAAGGGGCTAATCCACCCCAAGATGATGAAAGTTGCCTTGATTATGGCATTTGTGGGTTCTGCGGTGGGGACGGTGCTGGTGCAATTGTCGCCCCCTGATTTTTTGCAAAAGGCATTGCCCTTTGTCATCGGAGCGGTGGGGGTGTATACGCTGTTTAGTCCCAATTTGGGCAAATTAGAGACCACGCCCAAAATGAGCCAAAAGCTGTATGAACGGACGGTTGCTCCACTTATCGGACTGTATGACGGCTATTTTGGGCCGGGGACGGGGACGTTTTTTAGTCTGTCGCAAGTCGTGCTTCGTGGGCGTGATTTGGTACAGGCTACCGCACGAGCCAAGCTGTTGAATTTTGCCACCAACATTGCGTCTTTGATTTTCTTTGTTTTAGGCGGTCAAGTGGTGTGGGTTGTGGGGCTTGTCATGATGACAGGGCAACTTATCGGAGCGTATCTGGGCTCGCACATGGTCGTCAAGGGCGGGGCAAAATTTATCCGCCCTGTGATTGTGGTGGTGTGCTTTTGTATGGTGGCAAAACTTTTGTGGGGTTAGAGCCTGTCAATCTCATCGGGCGACAAATTGGTATATTGGGCGATTTTGTCGGTGGGTTCGCCAGAGCTTTTCATGAGTTTGGCAATTTGTATAATACCTTCTTTTTTGCCTTGCTCATGCAGATAGCTGTCGGTTGCCAAATTATCACGGTAAGTTTTTAGGCTGTATTGATATTTTTGCCATTCTTCATGGGTCAAATTGGCAAGTTCGGCAATTTTAAAGGCTTCTTGAAAAATGGCATTGTCATTAAATGCAGTTGGTATCATTTGTAAATCCTTTAAATTTTTGAAATAAAATAACCATTTATCCAAATGGGTGGTTAATTCATGTTCTGACTTTTGAAATTTGGGCATTTCCAAATAAATCAATGTCAATTTGTCATAAAATATCCGCCCATGTTGGTCTTTTAATTTAATGGTGTGAATCACGTCATCATCGTCCAAATGCTCATCAAAACAAAAGTCCAAAATGCTTACGCAATACACCGCCGTAATTTGATAGTTCCACCGCCCACGCTTTGCCTGTTCGCTGATTGCCAAACTGGTGTAATACAAAGTGCGGTCTTTAAAATAATCCTGTTTGGTGCGTTGAAGTTCTACGATAAATTGCTCGCCTGTATGACTTTGGCAATAAATGTCATAAATGGCTTTGCGGTCGGATTGATTTTGCCCAAGCTGTTCGGTATTTTTAAATTCCAAATCGGCAATTTGATGATGAGTGGGTAATAGACTGTTTAAAAAATCAATCAACAAGCCTTTATTGGCTTCTGTGCCAAATAAGCGTTTAAAACCATAATCGGTAAACGGATTTAAAAATAAATTTGCCATAAAATCATTCTCTGTTTTTTATCATTTTAAAATTTGCTATTTTAAAAGTGGCAAAATTGGTGTGGGGGTAAATCGATTAAGCAAACACCAATCCCACTTCCATACCTAAATTAGCATTGATATTAACCAACGCATCAAGGCTAAATTTACTGATTTTGCCTTGTAATAGATCATTTAGGCGTGGCTGTGTCAATCCACAAACACAAGCCAGCTCGGCTTGTGTGCCGTCCATATCGGCTAGGGTATCTTGGATATGGGCAAGCAGTTCGGCTCTTAGTTTTAGGTTGGCACTTTGGGCGGGAGTGTCAGCTAAGGCATCAAATACAGAATGAAATTTCATGAGTGATTTTCCTTTTGTTGAGCAAGTTTTAGGCGAGCTTTGGCAAGTTCTATGTCGGCTTGTGATGTCTTTTGAGTCTTTTTGGTAAAGGCGTGTAGAACATAAACGGTATCTTGGAATTTGGCGGTGTAAATCACCCGATAAATACCATTTTCGTCTTTTAGGCGAATCTCAACCACGCCCGACCCTATGGTTGGCATATATTTAAAATCAGACGGCATTTGACCGTTTTGAACAAGATGAAGCTGATAGCCTGTGTCTTGTTTGATGTCATCTGGAAATTCTCTGATGTCGTCCAAAGATGTTCCCAAAAAACTCAATGTCTTTCATGGTTTAAGTCCACACCAGTTTTTAAAATAGATTATATCAAATTTGATATAAATTGCCAATTTTTGAGTTTTCTTGGTTGATGAAATTTCCCCACAAGACATTATCGTGTATAATGCCTTTATTTTTTGCGAATAAGCCATGACCCACCCCAAAATCCTACTTGCCATAACAGGCGGTATCTCCGCCTATAAATCTGCCGTCCTTGCTCGCTTGCTCATAAAAGCAGGCTGTGCTGTGCGTGTGATGATGACGGACGGGGCGTGTGAGTTTATCACACCTTTGACTTTGCAAGCCTTGACAGGCAACGAAGTCCACACCAAACTACTGGACGATGAAGCCGAACGTGGCATGGGGCATATTGAACTTGCCAAATGGGCGGACATGGTCGTCATTGCCCCTGCCAGTGCCAACACGATTGGCAAGCTCGCTCACGGACTTGCCGACAACCTTGTAACCACCGTTGCCCTTGCCACCACCGCCCCCATTGTCATCGCCCCTGCCATGAATCAGGCGATGTATGCCCACGCCATTGTCCAAGACAACCTTGCCAAACTTGCCCGTTTTGGCTACACCGTGCTGACCCCTGACAGCGGTGAGCAGGCGTGTGGCGATGTGGGGGCAGGGCGACTGCCTGAGCCTGATGATTTGTGCGAGCGGATTTTGACACTCATTGCCAAACGCCAAACGCCCCAAGTCTTACATGGTAAAAAAGTCATCATCACCGCAGGGGCGACCATTGAAGCCATTGACCCTGTGCGATTTTTGTCCAACCATTCCACTGGCAAAATGGGCTTTGCCATTGCTCGGGCGTGCGTGAATGCAGGGGCGGACGTTACCCTAGTGGCAGGGCGAGCGGTGCATTTGCCGACCCCCTTTGGGGCAAAACGGCTCACAGTCGGTACGGCTGATGAGATGCTCACCGCTTGCCAATCGGTCATGACGGACAACAGCGACACCATTTTTATCGCCACCGCTGCCGTGGCGGATTATAAGGTTGCCAGTATCGCCACCCAAAAAATCAAAAAAACGTCCGACCAAGACGGCTTGACCTTAGAGCTTATCAAAAACCCCGACATTTTGGCAACGATGAGCCAGACCTTCCCAAAAGCGGTTATGGTAGGCTTTGCCGCCGAGACCCAAGACACCGAAAATTACGCCCGCACCAAACTTACCGCCAAAAACCTAGACATGATAGCGGTCAATGACGTATCGGACAAAAGTATTGGCTTTGGTTCGGACAACAACGCCATGACGGTGTTTTTTGCCGAGCGGTATGGCAGGGATAAAGTGGTGCTGGATAAGGCAAGTAAAGACAGTATCGCCAAAAGTTTGGTAAATTGTGTGGCGGGGGTGATTCATGGCAACTGAACTGTTTAGCAAAAAACAAGATTATCTGCTTGCTCCGCTGTATTACCTACAAGCCAAAAAAGTCGCCAAAACTGCCCTAAGATTGCCAGAGCCTGACGGTGTTCGGATTGCCAATTTTAATCAAAACTGTGATTGTCATGCCTTAAATATCGCCATTTTTGGCGACAGTTCGGCGGCAGGCGTGGGCGTGGATAGCCAAGATGACGCACCGTTTGGGCGAATCGGCTCGCTACTTGCCAAACGGTTACAAAAGCCCATTCATGTACAGTTGCACGCCACGAGCGGACACACCAGTTTTGATTTGTTGCACCGCTTGTACGCCATGCCCAAGCTGACTTTTGATGTGGTCATCATCAGCATTGGGGTTAATGACGTGATTAAACGCACGTCTGATAAGGCGTGGACGGATAATTTGCAAGCGATTATCACACTGCTAACACGCAAATTTGGCGTATCTCATGTTATCTTTTTGAGCTTACCGCCTATGCACTTAGCCCCAAGCCTACCGACACCGTTAAACGGATTGATTGGGCGTAGGGCGGTCGCATTAAGTAAGATATTAGAGCAAATTTGTCTGCAAAATGGCGTGCATTATGTGCAAGATGACTTTGCCAAAAGCTCGCTAAACCGCCAAACCATGTTTGCCAAAGACGGCTTTCACCCAAGCCGTGCCACTTATGATGTGTGGGCAAATACGCTGGCGGATTATGTGATAAAGATTATGTAACCTTATCATTTAAAAGGACTTTTATGAAATTTGAACTTTGGCTAATTCCCCTATTTGTCATCGCAAGCGTATTGCACGGCATTGCAGGCATGGGTTTTCCGCTTATTACGATTGGGGCGTTATCGGGCGTATATGGGCTGACCCATGCCATTATCCTTGTGCTGGTGCCAACCGCCACGCTCAATCTCATCGCTTGGCTTGGCGGACGTGGCGGGGCGTGGCATAACTTTTGTTTTTATCTTAAAAAATACTGGCTACTTGTTACGGTGTCCGTGCTAGGCTCGGCACTGGGGGCGTATTTGCTCCTTGTGGTGAACTCGGCGTATCTGATGCTTGCCCTTAGTGCCGTTGTGCTGTGGTATGCCATAACAAGCCTTATGGGTAAAAAAATCGTCCTACCCAACACCGCTCTATCTCTTGTCAGCATTGGCTTTGTGGCAGGTGTGGTTGGCGGTGCGACCAACGCCATGTCGTCCGTGCTACTCATGTACCTACTCTCCATGACGGACGATAAGGACACGATTATCAAGGTTGGCAATCTGTGCTATTTTGTCAATAAACTGGTTCAAGTCATTGTTTTAAAAGACATTATCCTAGCGGTAGAGCCGTCTACTTGGGGGCTTATCATCGCCTTGACCGTGCTGTCTGTGGTCGGTATCATCATCGGAGCAAAACTTGGCAAACGCCTACCGTCCGACAAATTCCGCACGCTTATCCTGTGGGTGCTTATCGGACTTGGGATTAAGGTGGGTTGGCAAGGGGTGCAGGGGGTTTGGTTGTAATGTATTGATTTTTATAAAATACTTGACTTTTTAAAAAAAGTAGTATAATTACAAGTATGGTTTTTTAATTCAGTCATATAGGGGTAAAAGATGACGACATTAAACACAAATTTCCCATTATCTGTACTTAGTAATAATCAAGCAGTTACAGCAAAGCAAAAATCCAAAAAAATGACGGTTGCAGAGTTTGTTGCTTATATGGAAAAAAATCCCAATGAATATGTAGAATTGATTGACGGTCAAATTGTTGCTATGGCTGGCGGTTCATCAAATCATAGCCTGATTATTTCAAATTGCCTTGATGTTAAATTTTTTTTAAGAAAGAATATGCCAGATTGCAAGGTTCGCCCTAGTGATTTTGGCATTCAAACATCGGAGTATCAGGTTCGTTATCCTGACTTTTCCATTGCTTGTGGTGTTGAAGGTGATGCACTTGTAACGGCAAGACCAATTCTAATTGGTGAAGTTCTGTCAAAAAGCAATACAAACAAAGAAATGTCAATGAAAATTGATGAATATAAAAACCTTCATTCCGTTGAAGAGATTGTCATGATTTCCCAAAAAACAAAATCGGTTACCATTCATCGCAGGGGTAAGCTGTTTGGTTGGCATGAAGAAACTTATACTAATGGGATTGTTGAATATAAATCAATAGGGTATTTTTTTGATATTGATGATTTATATATTGATACTGATATCGGGAATAATAAGTAATGATGCAAAAATATCAACCGAATTGGCTTGGTATTTTTATGCACTAGTACACTCTACAAAATGAAAAAGTGCTACGGTTTCCGTTCGTGGTGAGCCTGTCGAACCATGACGGAAACCGACCCTTCGACAAGCTCAGGGTGAACGGTTTCCGTAGTAAAATTCAATTTTTTTGACTGTATGTCAATTCATCTATAATTCTGCTTATCGGACTTGGGATTAAGGTGGGTTGGCAGGGGGTGCAGGGGGTTTGGTTGTAACTTCTTTTAAGATTTGGACGTGTAGGAGCGAATTGCAATTCGCCCTGAATTTATTTTACAAAACTCTCTGTAAAAACAATCATTTTTGGGTACGATGACAATAAAAAACACGATAATCACCGTGTTTTTTATTGGATTTATTTTAAAAATCTAGTGCCAAAATCAATTTAGACGTTTGCCTGTTTTATCTATATAAAATTCTTCGTCATTTAGTTGCACTAGGGCTTTACCATTTTCAAAAACCCAAACATAATCATATTGAACAGGGATAACCACTTTACCTGCTTTATCAACAAAACCCCATTTGCCGTTTTGTTCTACTCGTGCCAAGCCTTCTGAAAATCTTTCAATCCTATCATATTGAACAGGGATAACCACTTTACCTGTTTTATCAACAAAACCCCATTTGCCGTTTTGTTTGACTTCTGCCAAGCCCTCTGAAAAGCTCCAAGCCCAATCATATTGAATGGGAATAACCACTTTACCTGTTTCATCAATAAACCCCCATTTGCCGTTTTGTTTTACTTGTGCCAAGCCGTCTTTAAGACAACCCACAGCAGTATATCCCGTTACCTGTGGTCTTTCACACGCCAAAGCGGATATTGGTAAAAGAGATAAGGCGATGATAAGGGGTTTTAGCAACTTTTTCATAAAAATCTCCGTGCTTGGTGGATATGATATAACCTTATTTTACAAACGTATTTTGGCAAAAACAAGTACACTCTACAAAATGAAAAATTGCT
>NZ_JADFBZ010000062.1:0-16505 GCF_015223095.1 Moraxella sp. K127
ATTTAACATACTTTTTAGACTACCACCCTATTTTGCACTAATTCATCAACTCATCAATCAATTCTTGTACGCTTTTGATACGGTCAATGGCAGAAATCCCATTGCCCACCGACACATAGCCATTGTCAAAATCGCCTTCTAGCATTCCCAAACGCATACCCGTTCCGGCATTCATCACTTTGGCGATGTCGGCTCGGCTCGCTCCACTTTCACTCATTTGAAAGCATTGTTTGGCAAGCTCGGTTGGCAATGAACGGTAATAATACGGCTCGGTGCGGAACAGTAGCAAATCGTTGGCGGTAGAATCCACAATCCACTGTTTGACTTTTTCACTCGCTCGGCATTCTTTGGTGGCGATAAATGCCGTGCCAACCCACACGCCTTCTGCTCCAAGCGTTTGGGCGACTTGCACCGATTTTTTGTCAGCGATACCGCCAGCGAGCATGATTGGCAAATCCACTTTACCGACAAATTCTGCCAACACATTAAAGCTACCAATCTCTTTCATCGGCAAGGTGCCGCCTTCATCAAAGCCCGTCAGTACCAAAATATCCGCCCCAAGTTCTTGGGCTTTTAGGGCGTCCGCTAGGTTGGGGTTGGGCAGACGGCAGATGATTTTGATACCCGCTTGTTTGAATTTGGCATAAATTTGAGGGTCAAGCAAGCCATTATCCAGCACCACAGGCACACGCTCTTCGATGAACAAATCCACCATCAGCGGAATCAAGGCAAAATTATAAGACACGATAAACGGCACGCCAAACGGTTTATCGGTCAAGGCTTTGACTTTACGAATCTCGTTACGCATACGGTCAAGCACTTCTTCGTTGGACGTGGGGTCGGTCGTTTGCCCTGCGTGCGGTGCCAAAAACCCGAGTCCGCCTGCTTCGGCAACGCTTGCCACCAGATGAGCGTCCGTCAGCCAGCTCATCGGGGCTTGAACGATGGGGTGTTTGATGTTTAGGATTTGAGTGATACGGTTTTACATGATTGTTCTCTGTTTGGTAAATGTGAGGGTATTGTAAAGGTTTTAATTTTGGTTGGGAATGGCTGTTTTTGGGAAGTTGGTTTTTATATTTGGAAAGGTGATTTTTTATGCTTTTAATAAGTGCTATTTTTTAGAAAAGTTTTAAGTATGATATAAACTTTTTTAAAATTATGCTATAATTTTTACTATACTTTTAATAAATTGATTAAAAAATATGCAAAACCTTATTTTTCGCAAGCAATATTTGGACAAAATCATGCCCTTTATGGGCAAAAAACTCATCAAGGTCATCACAGGGCAACGCCGTGTTGGCAAAAGTTATCTATTATTTCAGCTTATTGAAAAAATCAAACAATCGGACAGCACTGCCCACATCATTTATATCAATAAAGAAGATTTACAATTTAGCCACATCAAAACCGCCCAAGATTTGGCGGATTTTGTCCTTGCCAATAAAAAAGCAGGGGTCAAAAATCATATTTTTATTGATGAAATTCAAGAGATTACCAATTTTGAACAGGCACTTCGTTCATTATTATTAGATGATGATTTGGATTTGTATTGCACAGGGTCAAATGCCCAATTATTATCAACCGATATTGCAGGCACATTGAGCGGACGGGCAATAGAAATTCAAGTTTATGCCTTGTCTTATTTTGAATTTTTGGAATTCATGCAATTAGACAACAATCCCAAATCTTTGAATTTGTATTTTAAATATGGTGGGTTGCCATTTTTAAAAGAATTGCCTTTGCAAGATGATGTTATTTTTGAATATTTGAAAAACATTTATTCCACCATTGTTGTGCGTGATATTGTTAATCGCTACAACATTCGCAATGGCTTGTTTTTGGAGCAATTAACGCAATTTTTGGCAGATAATATCGGTAATTTGTTTTCTGCCAAAAAAATCAGCGATTTTTTAAAATCACAAAAAATTAATATATCCAACATTCAAGTACAAAACTATGCCGAATATCTAAGTAATGCCTTTTTGATTCATAAAGTAAACCGTTATGATATTGAAGGAAAACGCATTTTTGAAATTGGTGAAAAGTATTATTTTGAAGATTTGGGAATCAGAAATGCCCTGATTGGCTATCGCATTTCTGACCGTGCCAAAATCTTGGAAAATATGGTGTTTCATCATTTAAAAATCGCAGGATTTGACATTAAAATTGGCGGATTAAATAACCAAGAGATTGATTTTGTGGCGGATAAAAATGGCGAACGCATTTATGTGCAAGTGGCTTTGATGATTGATAGCGACAAAACTGCCGAACGAGAATTTGGTAATTTATTAAAGATTGCCGACAATTATCCCAAATATGTGGTAACGCTTGATGAATTTGACGGCAACAGCATAAATGGTATTAAGTGCTTGAATTTTATTGAATTTATTACAGAGATTTTGGGAGAAACCCCATGAACCTAAACGCCCTACGCCTATTTATCAGCGTCTGCCAAGACGGCAGTTTATCCAAAACGTCCGAGCGACTTGGTGTGCCGATTGCCACCATTAGCCGTCAGATTAGCGAGCTTGAAAAATCTTTAAACATTCAATTATTTGACCGCTTTAAATCAGGGGTTAAGCCCACCATGGCAGGGCAACGCCTGTATGAACAAACTCATCTTGCCATGGGTAATCTTGTGAATGCCGAACAGGTGTTGTTTGAAGAACAAGGCAATCTAAAAGGCGTGTTACGCATCTCTGCCGTGCCTGCGTGCGAGCCGATTTTGGCGTGGGTGGGCGAGTTTCAAGCACAGTTTCCCCATATCCAAATCCATTGCACCATGACCGACCGAGTATTGGATATGACCGCAGACGGCATTGACGTGGCGTTTCGCATGGGGGAGTTGCATGGCGAGCAGTTTATCGCCAAAAAAGTGCTGTCCGTCTGCTCAAAATGGGTGGCTCGCCCCGACTTACTTGCCCGATATGGCACACCCCAAACGGTACAAGATTTGGCAAATTTTCCTTTGGCAGGTTGGGCAAGAAATGGTGAGACGGTTTTGTCTTTTAAAATTGACAAACAAACCTACCATTTACCTTATATGTTTGCCAGTAATGAAAGCTCAGCGGTGGAGTTTATGGCGATAAATGGGCGGGCGGTATGTCAGCTTGCCGACTATACGGCAGATAGGCTGATTAGGGATTGTGGGCTAACAGAAGTCTTGCCAAATGTCGTGTTGCCAAGCTATGATGTGTCCATGCTCTACGCTTCCCACCGTTATCCGTCCAGCATTGTGCGGGCGTTTGTGGTTTGTCATGGATAAAGCCACATGATTAGCACATGATTAGCACATGATTATCTGGCGATGTCTCGCTCACTTCTAGGCAGATAGTAGATGTAAAAACTTAAAAATATCGTGACAAGTCCCACCCACAACAGATACAAGGCAGGAGCAAGGGGCAGATGAAAAGTAGCAAACGCCAGTAGTGATGGCACACCACCTGCCACCAATGCATAAGTGACGTTATAGGTCAAGGCAATGCTGGTTAGGCGGATTTTACTGGGGAACAGTCGCACCAAGACCGCAGGAAGCGTGGCAATCATACCCCCCGAAAAGCCAAGCAGTGCCGACCACAATAATATCAACTCGCCACCATATCTAAGCTGAGCAAAAAATAGTGAGGTATTTACAATTAGCAAAATCCCCCCAAAAATCATGACTTTGCCGATATTCATCCTGTCTGCCAAATAGCCATAAAACACACAGCCAATCATCATAAATAACGTGGCAATACCCGACCCAAAAATCAGATTACTCTCTGAAATGCTAAAATTAATGTTTAACAGCTCAGGCATTATCATGGCAATAACGATAAACACGCTTAAAACAATCCATGATACCAATATGGCAGGGATGAGACTGGACAAGCGATTTTTGGTGATGATTTGCAAAAAAGAGTGCTTTTGGGCGACCTGCTTGTCTTCATTAAAAATGTTGGTATTTGCCAAATCTTGGATTTGAGTTTTGGTCAATCCATCAAAACTCATGGCACTGAGCGTATGTTCTTCGGTGTCATGACGGTCTTTGGTTTGGGTAGAAATGGGCGTTTCTTTAAGTAGCTTTAAGGACAGTAGCAATCCTGCCGATAAAACCCCACCCACCAAAAACGGTATCCGCCAACCATAGCTTAGCATGTCAGTATAACTTAAACTACCCACCAAGTAAGCAACCAAAAACTTAATAAATAGCAATCCGGCCAAGGCTCCTGCCACCACAATACCACAACCAAAGCCCACATGACGCATGGGTAGCTGTTCAGTAATCAGCACTAACGCAGATGGAATCTGACCGCCATAAGCCAGCCCCTGCCCAAAGCGAGCCAGTATGAACAAAATCGAAGCCAGCACTCCCAAATGCTGATAAGTTGGCAAGAAAGCAAGAATCAGCGTAAACACCGTCAGCCCAAACAAGCTTAAAAACAGCACCGCACGCCTGCCATTCATGTCGCCATACTGCCCGAGTAAAAACCCACCAATGGGGTGAGCGATATACGCCCCCAAAAATAGCCCTACCGCCTGCATCGAATACAACCACATCACTTCACGCCCACCAAAGAAATTGTCAGCAATCACCTCTTTGAGATAAAACACCAAGGCATAATCAAAAAATGCCAACATGGTCACCGAAGCGACCGTGGCAATCAGGCGGATATGATGAGAAGATAAGGTAGCTTGTGGCATTGTAAATATTTGTGTATTATTTTTGTATAATGTACTAAAAATTGATTAAAATAGCAACAATTTCCATTATTTATTACCAAGATTAATAAAACACATGGATACTTAACTAAAAATCAATAAAAAATTGTGGGTTTATAACATGACAAAAATCAATCCATTATAAAAGCCAATCTATCGGCAACCAGCTCATGAATGACACGCCGATACTCTCAGGAGTGTTCATGTGTGGCTCTTTATCAAAAATCACTTCCTGTCCCCGCTCTAAGGTTCGCCACTGCAATCGCCCATCCACTAAACGCACTTCATATACTTGATTTAAAATCGTCAAGTTTTCTTGGTCGCCGGCATTGTTTAGGGCGTTATGAAGCTGATACGCCAGCTCTTCATCATAAATCATCACACCAAGCTCGGTGTTGATGTTCGCCGAACGTGGGTCAATGTTATATGAGCCGATGAATACTTTATGATCATCCACAGCAAAGGCTTTGGCATGCAAACTGGTGGTGGTCATGCGTTTGGTACGCCACAGCTTGTTCTCATCTTCGCTTGTGCTTTTGGCGGTGGACTTTAACTCATAAATCTTCACGCCTGCCGATAACAACTCCCGACGCCAATGCCCATAGCCTGCATGCACCGCCCCCACATCGGTGGCATCAAATGAGTTGGTCAGTATGCTCACGTCCACACCATCTTTGGCAAGGGTGGTCAGCGTATGCACGCCATCCTTAGTGGGGACAAAATACGATGAGATGATACTTAGGCGTTCTTTGGGACGACCGAGTTCATGGCGAAGTTTGCTGACCAGATGACCATCTTTTGGGTTTTGGTTTTTGGCTTTGGTGTTGAGCTTTGCCACATCATCTGCCAAAAATTTCATATTAACCCAGCGAAACGGCACATTTTTGCTCAGCAAATCTTCGCCAATGGTACTGCTTGCCACGGCACTGCGATAAGTGCGTAAGGCTCGCTCATTTTTGGTGGCATTTAAGCCGTCGTCGTTGTCTTTGCTAAACACCGCCATCGCTGACTGGTGGGGTCGCTCTTTGTCTGTTGATACCAAGGTCTCAATGTCATAGGCGGTGGGTGATTGCCAATATTCATCAAAACTTTTGGTGATGTCACCAACCACTTCACCGATGAGTAGGACGTCTAGGTCGGCAAAGTGATTGTTTTGATGATTATTTAGGTACTCGTTACCGATATTACGCCCGCCAATGATGCTGATGTGATTGTCAAAAGTCATGCTTTTGTTATGCATACGCACGTTAATACGCACAGGCGACGTTAGGTAATTCATGAACTTATAACGGCGATAGGTAAAGGGATTGACCACACGCACGGCGATGTTGGGATGCTTGGCAAACAAGGCAAGCTGTTCATCAAGCCTAGGATTGCCATTAAAATCATCCAAAAGCAAGCGAACAAGCACACCCCGCTCTGCCGCTTGCCACAAATCTTTTAGCATCAAAAACCCCGCTTCATCATCATGCCAGATATAGTACTGCACATCGATGGTGTGGGTTGCCATGTCAGAGAGAATACTGCGAGACGCAAACGCATTCGCCCCTGTGGCGATGGGGTAATATCCCGATAACGTGGGATGGTATTCGGTTTGCTCATCGATGATGGTACTCAAAGACGGCTCGCCTTGCGTGGCTGGGATATCTGCTGCCCGATTGATTTCTTTGCCCAAAAAACCTGTGGCCCTATCATCATCTCGCTGGTTGAGATAGGCTTGGCTGTGGTCGCTTTGGTTGTTCATGCGTTTGGCAAGCAACGCTTCATGTGCCAAATGCACCCGTTCGGTCAGTTGGATACTGTCTGGTAAATGGGCGGTAGGCGGTAATGACTGGCAGGCGGTCAAAGTCACGCCCATTATAAACACCATCATCAACATACGAAAAGTCATCGCCATCACTCATGCTCACCAAAATTGACAAATTATAGCAAATAATTGGGTCGTATTGAACCTTTGCCAAACATTTGTTTAAAATTGCTTATTAAACCCCCTTTAAATCACCCATCAAAAAACGCCCTGACATCAGAGCGTTTTGTTATTTTGGTAAAGCAATTATTCTTGCAAATAACCAATCAAACGCAAGAACTCAATGTACATCCACACCAGCGTTGCCAACACACCAATGCCATACACCCATTCAAACTCTTTGTTCACGCCATACATCACACCATCTTCGATGTTTTTAAAATCAAGCAATAAAAAGAAAGAAGCAATAAGTGTGGTAAAAACACTAAAACCAATGGCAATCATACCACCATCAAACAAGTGCGGGATAGAGCTACCAAACACCAATCTCATAATCCACTGAATGGCATACACCACAAAAATGGCAATGGCGGCTGATGTGACAACCGAGCGGAATTTTTCGGTCACTTTGATGATGCGAGTGCTGTACAAGGTCAGCATGACCGCCGCAGTTACAAAGGTCGCTGACAAAGCAAGCAGGGGCACGCTTGGGGCTTTATAAAAGGCAAAAGCACTTGCCACGCCAATCACAATCCCTTCTAGGGCGGCATACGGCACGGACAATGCCTTGGCAAGGTGTGGCTTAAAGGCAGTCGTCAAGCCAATGCCCATGGTGGCGAGCATTGCCACAAAAAATAGCCCAATCAACGCCCCTGATGACATGCCACTCATCAGAGCAAAAAAGAACAGTCCAAAACCTGTGGTGGCAGAGATAGCAAGCAGTAGAGCGGTCTTTTTGACCACGCCATTGACCGTCATCGGCACATCGCCTGCCAGTAATTCGGTACGACTAACAATAGGGTTTGCCATAATTTTCCTTAGGTAAAATTAAGAATAAATTGAGAATTAAAACAGTTTAGCGTTTTATACTATATTTACTTTTAAAAATCAAGTATTTTTGCCATTTTGATAACTCAACATGGGTATTTTTTTGATTAATGGGGATGTTGGTATCATTTACAAGCTTTATGGGTTTTTACTTGTAGTCTGGGCGGAGTTTGGTTATCATATGCTTTTTATTTTTTAAAGATAATAATATCAGGACTGTTGCCATCATGAGCGAAACCGCCATTTCACCGATATCTTTTAATATTGAAAAGAGCCATTTTAAACGCATTGGACTCATGGGGCGTGCCGGCAAAAAAAGCATTACCACGACACTCAACGAACTCATCAACCTGCTGTCAGAGTGGGGGTTGGAGATTACCATTGATACCAGCACCGCCAGTATTGACGGCATACATATTGACTTTGATAGAGACGACAACCCCATCAAAATCGTGCCACGCGGACGCATGGGCGAGCATTGTGACTTGGTGATGGTGGTCGGTGGCGACGGCTCTATCCTACAAGCAGGCTCTGTATTGGCGGGAACGGGTGTGCCTGTGCTAGGGGTCAATCGTGGGCGACTGGGGTTTTTGGCAGACATTAACCCTGAACGCTTGGAGACGGAGTTATCAGAAGTCTTCGCTGGCGAGTATCACACCGATGAGCGTTTTTTGTTAAAAATGCAGGTGCTCGGGCGAGATGATGACGGCAACACACAGGTGTTTCATGAAAGCTACGCCCTAAATGATGTGGTGCTACACGCAGGAAAATCGGTGCATACCATTGATTTTAAACTACAAATTGATGATATTGATGTCTATCGTCAGCACGCTGATGGACTGATTGTGGCAACCCCGACAGGCTCTACCGCCTATTCGCTCTCGGCAGGGGGACCCATCATTCATCCGAGTCTAGACGCCATTTGTCTGGCTCCCATGCACCCGCACACGCTGTCTAGTCGCCCCATCGTGGTCGCAGGCACCAGC
Organism: Moraxella sp. K127; assembly: GCF_015223095.1. NCBI lineage: Bacteria > Pseudomonadati > Pseudomonadota > Gammaproteobacteria > Moraxellales > Moraxellaceae > Moraxella > Moraxella sp. K127. Next base: position 8,482 of record NZ_JADFBZ010000062.1, read on the forward strand.
AAAATCACCATAAAAATCCACAAAGACAACCGCACCCAGCCCATGGTCAGCTCTGATGGCGAAGCGAGCGTGCCACTAGACAACGACCAAACTCTGCTCATCACCAAGCACGACAAATCCCTAATCCTACTGCACCCCCTAGACGTGGACTTTTATCAAGCCTGTCGCACCAAACTTAATTGGAGCTTATACACCGAAGAGTTTTCGTTAAAGGATGAGTAATCTGCACATGGTTTATCACTCATAGCTTTGTGCCATCTCAAAACTGGGGCGAGATTCACAGTATGCCAACCAGTTATGGACATGCACCCATCTATCAGACAGTCCGCCCGATTTTTTCATCTGAGCAATGCCAAAATGCAGATGAATGTCCACAGCACCAAACACCCCCTGCCCTGCCCCCGACAGATAATGCCGATTTACCAAACGCTCGTTAAGCAGGGCTAATGCCTTATCCACATTGGGCGAGATAAAAGACTTCTCAACGCCCTTTTGCACACTTTTGATGATGGGGCGGATAAAAAATGGCGACTTTTGCACGATTTTGCCAAACACCAGTCGCATGACTAGGTTGGGCATAAGCGAGCTTTCGGCAAAATGCAGCCAAAACGCATAATCTTCCCACGTCTCATCAGTGGGCGATAATTTGCCGTCCGTGTCATAATGGCGTAGCAGGTATTCAATGATAAACCCTGATTCGGCAAGTGTCCGTCCACGAGCTTCATCTACCAAAATCGGGGCTTTGCCCATGGGGTGAATCTCCGCCAGCTCTTTTGGGGCAAGGTAGCTTTTGGTGCGATTGTGTTTGATGACACGAAAAGGCGTACCATATAAGGCATTTAGTTCGCACAACAGCCACAAAATACGAAACGAGCGAGACTGGTTAAGATGATGAAGGGTGAGCATGGGATTTCCTGTTGGGGCATGATTGGGCTGGGTGTGGTGATGTTACCCTGATTTTAATCATACCAAATTCTGTGATTTTTGGTGCCATCATGAAAACGCAGATAAGCCTACTTTTCTTACTTGGTTGTTTTATCAGGGCAATTTTTATATTGGCACATCATACCAAACCCCTACCCAAAACACAAACAAAAATCAGGCGACCCGTCATAGACCGCCTGATTTTATGGCTTCTTTTAGCCGATGTTGTATGATTTATTTTTTCATCTTTAACATCGCCTGATGACCTTCTTCCATTTTTGGTTTGACTTCCGAGATATAAATCCACACAAGGCTGACCCACACCACACCAAACATAATCATAAATGCCGATGAGCGTACACCTGTAATATCCACCGCCGCCCCAAACATGATGGGTAGGATAAATCCGCCCAAGCCCCCTGCCAAACCGACCACGCCAGAGACTGCCCCCATGTTATCTTTATATTCGTCCGATAGGTATTTGAAAACGGACGCTTTACCGATGGCAAAGGCAATGCCCAATAAGAAAATCAAGATGGTAAAGACGGTAGAGTTTAGCCCGATGTGAAATGCCCGCTCGCCGTCCACCGTTTGCACCACAAGGCTTGTTTGTGGATAAGACAAGACAAATAAGCACAAAAATGACGCCCACAACACCCACCAAGTTACGGTATGGGCTGAGTATTTGTCCGACAGCCAACCACCAAGTGCACGCAGTACGCCCCCTGGCAAGCTAAAACATGCCGCCAAAAATGCTGCTGTTTGTAGGCTAAATTCATACTCATTAACATAATATTTGGTCATCCACAAAGCAAGGGCAACATAGCCACCAAAGACAATGGAATAATACTGACTATAACGCCACACATTGGGGTCTTTTAACACCGCCAATTGACTGGCAAAACTTACATTACTTGCCGAACGGTGAGCCTTATTATCAAAAGACATGAACCAAAAGCCAATGGCAGTAATGAGCATAATCCCTGCATACACCTTTGGCAAAAACTGCCAACCGCCATAAGCGATGATGGCAGGGCCTACCATTTTGGTGAGTGCCGAGCCTGCATTACCTGCCCCAAACACACCCATGGCAAACCCTTGACGGTCTGCTTCAAACCACTTAGCGACATAAGCAATCCCAACCGAAAATGAGCCACCTGCCAACCCTGCAAACAGACCCAGCACCAAAAACTGCCAATAGGCATTGGCATAACTCATCAAAAATATTGGCACAACACATGCCATCATCAAAGCGAAAAGCACAACCTTTCCGCCATATTTATCCGTCATCATGCCAAGTGGCAGACGAACAAGAGAACCTGTCAGCACAGGTGTGGCAGCAAGTAGCCCAAATTGGGTCTCAGATAAGTCTAGTGCTTTTTGGATTGGGATGCCAAGCACCGCAAACATCATCCAAATCATAAAGCAGACGGTAAATGCGATGGTTGATGAAGTTAGTACAAGCAGTTGTTTGGATTTTTGAGTTGCCATAATCTCCCCCCATGTTTTAGGGTTTTCTTTGGCATGGCAGTCGTGGTAAAATAACACGCCACACAGCCAGTGTGTTAAAATTTGTTACTGTCATGATAATCAAACTTTCTCAAAAAATAATTGATTACAATCAAGTTTTTATCAATAAGTTTTCTATATAATAGTCCAATACTTCTTTGGTAGTATGATAAAATTTGGTATTGACACTGATAAAATACCTATTTTTCAATGACTTACAAATGAAATACACCACCGCTTTGCTGACATGATGCACTTATTTTTTATTGACAAAATTTTTGGGAGTATGGTTTGTGCTGTTTGCCTTGTTAAAAAAATTCACACACCAAATCAGTCCAACCACAGTCGGGCATTCCATGACAAGGCGTGCAAGTGTGGCAGTGGCGTTTATTTTTTTGACAATTCTAAGCGTTTCTACATACAGTTTTTATCTTGTCAGTACCGCCGAAAAAGACGCACAAGCCATCAATGACGCAGGCTCCATTCGCATGGCAACCTACCGTATCAATCACGAATTGGCACTGTCGGCAAACCCCCATTCATCCCACACGCCAAACCCCATCTTGGCGGATGATATGACCGCCCGTCTTGACAAACTAAGCCTATACCAAGCCAAGAACAGCAACAAACATGGCGACATTGATAAGGCACTTACCAAAATCCGCCATGACTGGGAACACACCTTACTGCCCAGCCTACAGCACAATGACAGCACGGCATTTTATGAGCATTCTTTGGTGTTTTTGGATGATGTCAATCATCTGGTGGACGCCATCGGCAAACGCAACGAGTACCGCCAAGAACACCAACAACACGTCCAAATCATCTCGCTACTACTCATCACCTTTGTGATGTTGGTCGGCATGTGGGAGCTACACCGCAATGCTTTAACCCCCTTAAAAAATCTAACTGCCACCGCTCGTCATTTTAGGCAGGGCAAATCGCTAGACATGCAAGCGGGCAAGATGGACATCAAAGGCTATCAAGAGCTAAACGAGCTGTCGGACGCGTTTTTTGCCATGCTGACGCTCATCAAAAACCACCAAGCCGAGCTTGAAACCGAAGTCAAACGCAAAACCCACCATCTCACCCAAAGCAACAAGGCTCTATACAGCCTGTATCACTTTGCCGAAAAAATCGCCACCACACACCATCTTAACACCGAAGAGCTTCATGAACTCATTCAAAATTTCGCTCACCTACTACCCAACACAGAGCTGTCACTGTGCATTCATGGGCAAAATTTTGAAAATAACGTCATCATGAGTCTGTCGGAGCGTAAACACCATGACTTTTGTACGCCTGACGACTGCGAGCATTGCGACCTAAAAACCGACACGCACACCCGTATCATCCCCATCAAAAGCACCGATACCAACTGGGGTGAGCTACTGGTGCGTGAGCCTGTCAGCCCTGTGGCAAAAAACCGCATTGCCTTACTTAACATCAGCGACGATAACGGTTTGTCCGAGCAAGACCTGCTCGGCATTTTGGCACAGCTCATCGCCTTGACCTTTATGTCAAACCAACGCCAAAAACAAGCCGAAGAGCTGCTGCTGTCCGAAGAGCGTAACACCTTTGCCCGTGAATTGCACGACTCCATCGCCCAGACGTTGTCGCACCTAAAAATCCAGTCCGCCATGCTAAAAACCCTAGGCGAACAAGAGAAAAAACTGCTTGCTGATGAGCCAAACCTACAAAACAAAGAGACTTTACTAAAAATCCATCAAAAACAAGACAAAGTCCGCACCGACCTAAATGACGGCACCAGCCACGCCTATGCCCAGCTTCGGGATTTGTTAAACACCTTCCGCCTAAAAGTGGATGGGGGTGATTTTAATGACGCCTTAAAAATGACGGTTGAAGAGTTTGAAGCCAAAGGCGGATTTAACATTAACTTTGACAACCAAGTACTGACCCTAAACCTATCTGCGTCCGAGCAGGTGGATTTGTTGCAAATCACCCGAGAGGCCCTGTCCAACGTCCACAAGCACGCCCACGCCAAGAACGTCAATATCACGCTCTACCAAGACAGCATCAGTTATGAAGTCATCTTGCGTATCAGTGATGATGGCATTGGTATTCGCCAAAGTGACAAGCAAAAACCTGAACATTATGGGCTTAGCACCATGGGCGAGCGGGCGTTGAACTTAGGCGGTACGATTAGCACTGAGCCGATTCGTCCCACAGGCACCGAAGTGTTTGTTCGCTTTTTGCCCCAATTTTTCTTAAAAAAACTCAAAAGCCCACGTCCCAAACCCAAACTCAAAGAATGGACAGCCGAACAAATCAGCACCGCCACTTATGAACTCACCTGTGAACTCAATGATGAATTTGGTCAGACATCTTGATGGCAGATGAAGTATAATAGAACAATTTGCCAAATTTATTTGGACAATTTTTAAATTAACTGATTTAACTTTAACAATTTTAACAATTTTAACCCTCACCCAACCAAAGACATCATCATGAACCAAAAAATCTATACTGCCACAAGCCCCGCCCGCCTATTACTTGTTGATGACCATCCCATGTTACGGCGTGGCATGGCGGACTTGTTATCCTTAGAAATGGACATTCACGTAGCAGGCGAGGCCAACCATGGTGTTGAAGCACTCAACTTTTTACAAGAGACGAGTGTGGATTTGATTGTCCTTGACTATAACATGCCAGTGATGAATGGAATTGAAACCCTAAAAGCCATCCGAGAACGTCAGATTGAAGGCAAGGTACTGTTGTTTACTGTCTCTGACAACATCAAAGACGTTCAAGATGCCCTAGCGTTGGGTGTGGACGGTTATCTGTTAAAGGACATGGAATCCGATGAGATTGTTGGTAACATTCGTCGCATCCTGCGTGGGGAGCTTGTTATTAGTCCTGCTCTTGCACCCATTTTGGCGGCCGCCATACGAAAGCCTGTCCAACCTGAGAGCAACCCTGATTTGACCGAGCGTGAATTACAGGTGCTCTATATGATACGAGATGGCATGAGTAACAAAATGATAGGTAACAAATTGGGCATTGCTGAATCTACTGTTAAAGTGCATGTCAAGCACATTTTGGCGAAAATCAGCTTACGCACTCGTGTGGAAGCTGCTGTGTGGGCGGTAGAAAATTTGGACAAATAATCCTAGTCACTAACCAACGCAAGCAATCTCTCAGCATCCATCAGACAGTATTGTGATTTGCGTTTACTGATAAGCCCTGCATCAATCAGCTCTTTTAGCGTGCGAGAGAGTGTCTCAGGACGCAGTCCAATTTGCCCTGCCAACTGTTTTTGGCTAAATGGCAACTCAAACGGCACACCCACAGGATAATGTGTCAAAAAGTAATAGCTGAGTTTGGATTTGGCTTGGACAAAAGCAAGCAGGTCGCTACTGATGAGATGATAGTACATACGTTTACTTATGGTGTTGCAAAACCACATGATAAGATTGCCCAAATCAAAATCAGCAATACTCTCAAAATAAGCCTGCACAGGCAAAGTTGCCACAACGGTGGGGCATTTGGCGGTGGCGGTCAGCTGATGAATGCCACGCTCTTTGATGAGCAGTTTAGAATGGCGTGTGGCGATATTGGCTTTACTGGGGGCTTGTCCACCCACATCATCCATCTGTCCGACCTGATGAATGCCCGTGCCAAAGTTAGGATAATCATCTCGCTCCAAGCCCCACAGCACGCTCTCGTTAATCAGCCCCATCTCATGATAGCTGGCAATCAAGCATGCCTGCCCGCTCGGCAGTTCACGATAACACATCACCTGCCCATCTAGCAAAAAATACAAATTCTCAACCACGCTGTGCTGAATAAAAATCAGCTCACTCTTGGCGTATTCATGAATGACAACCTGATCAAGTAACTCATCTTTGACTATCTCTCCTGCAACAGATTGGGGCAAAAGAGCAAATAAAGGATGAGTCCGTAAGGTATCAAGGTAGGCTTTTTTGGTGTGTTCAGCAGATTTTATCATCTTCTTAGCCATACAAAATAAATGATGCCATAATACTGTGCTGTATGTGCCATCCATATTCCCCAAAAGCACAGATAAAACCCATCACCTACCCCTTTTGGCTAGTATTTGGTTACTGACTTTTGGCGGTTATTGGTATGGCAATGCTTGATGAATGTGCTATTTTATGGCATATCAAACTTATTCACACCTTTGGAGCATGACATGTTGTCCGACTTATTGACATCCAACCGTTTTTGGGCTCAAAGTTTATCCGCTCGCAATCCTGACTATTTTCCAAGCCTTGCCCGCCAGCAGTCCCCTAACTATTTTTGGATTGGTTGCTCTGACAGTCGTGTTCCTGCCAATGAAGTGGTTGGACTCATGCCAGGGGAGCTGTTCGTTCATCGCAATGTGGCGAACATGGTCGTCGCTACTGATATGAATTTATTGTCTGCTTTACAATACGCTGTGGACATGTTAAAGGTTGAACACATCATTGTTTGTGGTCATTATGGCTGTGGTGGGGTGCGTGCTGCCCTATCACACCAAGAATTTGGGCTGATTGATAACTGGTTACGCTCCTTAAAAGGCATTTATTATCAGCATTTGGATAAATTTAACAATTTAGACATTGATGAGCAAATTGACCTTTTATGTCAGCTTAACGTCAAGCGTCAGGTAACCAATGTTTGCCACACCACCATCGTCCAAAACGCATGGCACAGGGGGCAAAAGTTGTCCGTACACGGCTGGATTTATGGGTTAAAAGATGGCTTGATTCATGACCTACAGGTAAGTGTGAATGATTTTAGTCAGCTAAAAGACGCTTTTGTGTATGAAGTGTAGCACCCGCTCTACTTATTTAACCACTCGTTTAATTACTCATTCAACGTCAGTCGCACCGACGTGATGGCATTGTCATCATTGATAAAGTTATCCCGATACAGGCTTTGTAAGACAGGGCTGTTTAACAGCTGATTGCTGGCGATGACTAATACCCGCTCATCTCGCTGTTTTTGTTTTTGTACAGGCGTGGCAAGATGAGCAAATTCGCTTTGGGACAGCAGTGGTGTCTCATCACGCAAGCGACCGTTTGCAAAATCTTGACCAAATTTTTTGGCAAAGCTCTTAAAACTTGAAAAAATCTGCTTGTTATGCTCAGGCACATACAGCTGACTCTCGCCATCTATCTGCCCCACCATCATCGCATGACTCACCATCGCCAATTCATCGGCATCAAGCTTATGCTCACGGCGTGCCATCGCCACCCAATAATCCCATTTTTCTGGTGTCCACTCGCCTGCCAACGCTACCTGCTGTGGCATGAGTTCATTTTTTAACTGCTCTTTGGTTATCTGCCCTGACGGTTTGATGTCGCTGATTGATTGAGAATTGTTTACCTCTTGACCAATTTCTTGATTACCAATTTCTTGATTACCAATTTCTTGATTACCAATTTCTTGATTACCAATTTCTTGATTACCAATTTCTTGATTACCAATTTCTTGATTACCAATTTCTTGATTACCAATTTCTTGATGATAATTTTCTACAATTTCTGTATTTTGTGAAATCGCCAAACTTTCATTATTTAAACTTTCATTATTTAAACTTTCATTATTTAAACTTTCATTATTTA
>NZ_JADFBZ010000063.1:0-15390 GCF_015223095.1 Moraxella sp. K127
TCGCATTGCCCTTATTTTTATCATTCACAAGGCGGGCTACCTACCCATGCAAACTCTTATAAATCGTCCCTGCCAGCACCTTGCCAATGCCCTTGACGCTGGCAATCTCACTTTCGGACGCACCAAGTAATTGCTGAATACCGCCAAAATGAGCCAATAGGTCTCGCCTGCGTTTTGCCCCAAGGTTGGGAATGACTTCCAGCACGCTCGCCCCACGAGCCTTGTCTCGTTTTTTGCGGTGAGCGGTAATGGCAAAGCGGTGAGCTTCGTCTCGTATGTGCATGATAAGGTGCAACGCCTTAGAATCCATTGGCAAATCTATCGGCTCATGCTCCAAAAAGTGCAAGACTTCAAGCCCTGCCTTTCGTCCTTCGCCCTTTGCCACGCTCACGAGCAATGTCTCATCCAATTTACCAAGCTCGGTTAAGACTTCTTTGGCGATATTTAACTGCCCCTTACCGCCGTCTATCAATAGCAAATCAGGCAAGGGGTGCTTGGCATAACGCCTTATCAGCACTTGTCTCATCGCCCCATAGTCATCGCCCCCGACCACGTCATGAATGGCATACTGGCGATAATCCCGCTTTCTTGCCCCCCGACTGTCAAACACCACGCAAGACCCCACCGCCAGCTCGCCCATGGTATGACTGATGTCAAAGCACTCAATGCGGTTAATCGCCCTATCCGACACCGCTCCTAGCACCTGTTGCATGGCGACAAACCGTTCATTTAATTCATTAAAATCGGACAACTTGGCGGTCAAGGCATTATGAGCATTCAAAATCGCCAGCTCCTGCCACTCTCGGCGGTGCTTTTGTACCTTGTCTTTTATCACGCATTTTTTGCCAAATTCATCATGGAGCAGTTCGGCAACCGTGTCTTTGTCATCTATCATCTCATTGATGATAATCTCTTTGGGCAAATCATCGCTCACGTCCAAATAAAACGACAACAAAAACCGCCCCAACCGCTCGGCAGGCGTATCAAACACCCCCACATCATCAGGAAAATAATTCTTACCACCCAGCACCTTACCGCCACGCACGGTCAGCACATGGACGACCGTTAGCCCATTTTTGTCGGCAATGGCAAACACATCGGCACTGCTGTCATCGCCCACCCGATACACCGCTTGACGGGCGGTAATATCAGAGAGCATGGCTAGGCGGTCTCGGTAAAAGACGGCTTGCTCAAAGTGCATATTCTCGGCAGATTCGTGCATTTTTTGGGCGAGCATGGCTTGTAGTTCGCCTGTTTTACCATTTAAAAAATCTAACGCTTGTCCCACGTTGTCATCATAATCAGCTTGGCTAATCAGCCCCACGCACGGGGCGGTACAGCGTTTGATTTGGTGTTCTAGGCAGGGGCGTTTGGCATTGGCAAATACCGTATTGGTGCAATTTCGTAGCATAAAGAGCTTTTGCAAAAGTAGCACTGCTTCTTTGGCACTCGTGGCAGACGGATAAGGCCCAAAATAGCGACCCTCGGCATGATTGCCCTTGCCCCGCCCCACCGCAAGGCGTGGGAATTTGTCCTTTGAGATGAACAGATACAAATAGGATTTGTCGTCCCTTAGGATAATGTTATAAGGTGGACGGTGCTGTTTGATGAGATTTTGTTCAAGGAGCAGAGCCTCAGACTCGCTCCGTGTGATGATAATCTCAATATCACAAATGCGAGCAACCAAAGCCACTGTTTTTGGGTGGTCAATGGTCTTGGCAAAATAGCTGTTCACCCTGCTTTTTAGGGATTTGGCTTTGCCCACATACAAAATCTCTCCTGATTTGCCAAGCATTTTATAGACACCAGGCAGATTGGGCAGATTTTTTAGAAGTTGGGTGAGATGGTCGGAGTGGGTTTGATTCATTGAATTTAATGATTGATTGGCTGTTTGATAAGTTTATAAGGTAAATTTTTGCTTTTGCAAGCCCACTGCCAGCAGTAGACAAACAAAAAAAGAGCCATAAACATGACTCTTTTGCTAAACAGCTTACTAAACAACGTCTTGATTAGGTCGTGATTAGTTAGTTGTTTCGGTGGTAGCAGGAACAGTAGCAACAGCAGGGTTTTCGTTGGTTACAGTCTCAGTACCTGCGGCAGCGGCAGCACCGTCAGCTGCATCTTTGGCAGCGTCGGCAGCTTCTTCGGCAGCGTCTTGTGCGTTTTCAGCAGTCGCTTCGGCTTGCTCAGCAACAGTGTTGTCAGCAGATTGGGCATTAGCGGCGGCAGTTGCAGCAGTATCAGCAGCGGCTTGAGCAGTATCAGCGGCTTGTTGTGCAGCTTCATCAGCAGGAGCGGCATTTGCGGCGGCTTGTGCTTCGTTTGCTGCTTCTTGGGCAGTGACGGCGGCTTCTTGGGCTTCTTCTGCTGGCTTTGAGCAAGCAGTTAGTGCCAATGAACCAACTAGGGTAGCTAGGATTAACTTTCTCATACTATTTTCTCCAAAAAGTGGAAGTTTTAGATTACCTAAATATAGGTCGTCTAAATTATAGGTATTCCAAATAGGTTTTAGGTAACATTCATCCATCATCCAAACATCATCATAAATACAAATGATGCAAAAAAAAACAATAAAGTATTACCCCTATATTGCTTGTACTATTATATAAACATCATTCGGCAATAACAAATGATTTTTAGTAATAAATAGGGTCAATCTGTAACAAAACGTTTCTTTTGACCGTCATTTTTGATTTTTGTCATAAAAATGACTTCAAATTTTTTTAAAATGATTATTTTTCAATGGATTTTGGTAACCGCTGTTTTTAAAAACGACAACTCAAATCATTGACAAGCAGACCAAAATGATAACATTTTAACCACTTTTTTATAATGACAGCTTGCCAATATCATCTCATTTATCAACATTTACAATAAATAAAGACCTTATTTAGTCATGTTATTAAAAAACTCATCGTTGGTTTTGGCATCTTTTAGGCGGTCAAGCAAAAACTCGGTCGCCTGATAGTCATCCATGGGCTGCAAAAGTTTACGCAAAACCCACACTTTTCTTAGCATTTCATCATCAATCAGACGTTCTTCACGACGAGTGGATGATTTTTTAATATTGATGGCAGGGAAAATACGGCGTTCGGCAAGCTCTCGCTCCAAGGTAATCTCTTGGTTACCCGTACCCTTAAATTCCTCAAAAATCACGCTGTCCATCTTAGAGCCTGTGTCGGTCAGGGCGGTGGAGATGATGGTCAAACTGCCACCTTCTTCAACATTACGAGCCGCCCCAAAAAAGCGTTTTGGACGCTCCAACGCATTGGCGTCCACGCCCCCTGTCAACACCTTGCCACTTGATGGGATGACCGTGTTATAAGCACGGGCTAGGCGTGTGATAGAGTCCAATAAAATCACCACATCTTGTTTGTGCTCAACAAGGCGTTTGGCTTTTTCGATGACCATCTCGGCAACTTGGATATGGCGTTGTGGCGGTTCGTCAAAGGTCGATGCGACCACTTCGCCACGCACGGTACGCTGCATTTCGGTAACTTCTTCGGGGCGTTCGTCAATGAGTAGAACGATAAGATAGCACTCGGGGTGGTTTTTTGAGATGGCTTGGGCGATGTTTTGTAGTAGCACCGTCTTACCTGCCTTGGGCGGGGCGACGATGATAGAACGCTGACCCTTACCAATGGGGGCGATAAGGTCAATCACACGCCCTGTCAAGTCTTCGGTCGTGCCATTGCCCACTTCTAGGCGTAACTGCTGGGTGGGAAAAAGGGGTGTTAGGTTTTCAAAGATGAGCTTGTGGCGTGAGCGGTCTGGTGTGTCAAAGTTGATTTCGCTGACCTTTAATAGGGCAAAATACCGCTCGCCATCTTTGGGCGGTCTGATTTGCCCTGCGATGGAGTCGCCTGTTTGCAGATTGAAACGGCGGATTTGGCTTGGGCTGACATAGATGTCGTCAGGGCCTGCCAAATATGAGCCTTCCGATGAACGCAAAAAGCCAAAACCATCTGGCAAAATCTCTAATACGCCATCACCATAAATCGGCTCGCCATTTTTGGCATGGGTTTTTAGAACGGCAAAAATAATGTCTTGCTTACGGCTACGAGCCATGTTTTCAAGCCCCATTTGCTCAGCAATGTATAGCAACTCGCTGACAGGCTTGCGTTTTAGTTCGGTCAAATTCATGAGATGGTCTAGATAAGATGTGTAGAAGTGAAAATAAAATGAACACCGCCAAGAAAAAAGTCAAGGACTGACAAGGGCGGTAAAAATATGAAAGGATAAATCAGCCACTCATAATAACCGCTCTTTGCCCGAATGTCAAGGGCTTGGGGATGATTTTTTGACACATCAAAGGCTTATGACTGGCAGATGGTTGGGCAGGCAAGTGGGCAAGCCCCTTGTTGTTAGGTTTAGATTTTTGTCACTTGCCACGCTCCATCGCCCATCACTTCTAGTCTGGTGTGATGATATTTGAGTAGCGTTGAGCGATGTCCGACACTGATGAGCGTGGTATTTGATAGACTCATGAGCAGTCCATACATGGCATTTTCTAGCCCTTCATCCATACTGGCAGTCGCTTCATCCAAAAACACCACGCTAGGGCAATGTAGTAGCACCCGAGCTATGGCAAGGCGTTGCTGTTCGCCAAGTGAGAGTTTTTGCGTCCAGTTTTCTTCGTGATGCAGTTTATCCACCAAATGCCCAAGTTGCACACACTCCAACAAAACCGCCATGTCATCACCACCGCCCACATCACGCACACCGCACGGCACGGCAACACTCATACCTACACGCTTTCCACAGGCGATAGGGTACTCTGGCTCACCCACCCCAGTGCCAAAGACAAAACCTACATTCGGGCGGTAAGCACCGCAGGCACACAGGCAGACGGGCTGAGTGCGTGGCAGTCGCAACTTGCCACAGGGCTGATTTTTCAAAATACGCCTTATCATTTTGACAAAACCGCTTGGGATAATTTTAAAAAAACGCACCGCCTAAATCTGTCCGCCAAACAGACCACGCATGAGCTTATCATTGAGATGAGCAGTGATAATACCAATTTAAACAATCTTATCAGTCTCTACCACGCCCAACTGTACCATACCACCATTAAGGACGGGCTTGATGACACCAAAACCGCCCTAATGAGCGAGCTTGCCCCGATAGGCGTTAAACAAGCCGAACGCCACAGATTAGATGAGATTGGCAAATTAAGACAACTACCAAACCACTTGCCAAGCCTTGATGACTTGCACAAGCTAGACAAAAATATGCTTAATCACACATGGGAGCGAATGACCCGCACGCCCACGACTTTTTATGTCGTGAGTAACGCTAAACCTACCGACATCGGACAATTTGTCCCCTTATTTGCCAATCCCAATCCGCCCTTGACGGCATTTCGTCATATCGCCACACCCCTTGCCACATCGGATACGGTCAAATTCGCCCACCACAGTGAGCCACGAGCGGACGTACAGCTTTGGATGACCACGCCCCACACATGGCAAGGCGTGGATGCCATGACGGTAAACCTACTCAAAAACATCGCCAGCGACAAGCTCAAACTGACCTTGCGTGATGAAAAATTAGGCATTTATCGGCTAAGTTTTGACAGCACGCTAAACCCCAACACCCACCGCATTGAAAGTCATCTCAAATTTACCACCAGTCCCGACAAGGCGGACGAGATGATAACTCATGCCAAACAGGTGCTGGCAGATTTGCCCACGCTCATCACGACAGACGACATTAACAAAGCCAAAAGCACCTTTAAAAGTCAAGAAAAATCCCGCCAAAACGACCCTTATACATGGCTAAACCGTCTGGCATTAAGCGACAAACAAGGCGATGATTTGGCGTATCTTGACCAAGTCAAACACCTAGATGCGCACATCACGCTTGCCAACCTACAACGCATGGCAGGCAAGCTCTATAACCCTAACAGCGTGCAAGTGTGGATAGACATGCCAAAAGAGTAATGCAAATCATTATTACTGAAACCTTACAATCATGCGATTTGGTTATTTATCAGAAATATTACCAAACTTTTAGCAATGACTAATACAGAACATCTGTTCTTTGCTTATCAATCATCTAAAAAACTGTTTGATTTGCAATTTTTGATTGATAATTTTGTGGTGTAATATACCCAGTTAAGACAGCATGACTTAACTTTTACTTTAACATTTTATTTTTTTTTGAGAATTTTTATGAACATCAAACAACTGCTAACCGCCCTTACCCTATCCGCCTTTACCATGACTGCCATGGCACAGCCCACTCAATCACCCAAAAAACCCAAAACCGAACAAACCCAAAAGAAACCGTCCGCCAAAAAACAAACAGCCAAAAAACAATCAGCCAAGAAACAAGGCATAAAAAAGCAAACGGCCAAAAAGCAAGACATCAAACAACAAAATACTAAAAAACCCACCAATCAACCACGCTAAACCCAAAAAATCCCTTATCGCTTGATAAGGGATTTTTACTAATCTGTATTTTTATGACTCATTTATATCACAGGCATTTTATTTTTAAAAAGTTAAAACTAGCCCATCAGCCCATCCCCACTCAACCCACAGCCCATTATGAGTGAAATTGACAGCATTTTACCCATGATAAATCGCTGATACACACTTTCATCGCCAAAATCCAAAATTACGTCTTTTTTCGCTTGTTATTTTGTATCTTTTTGGTTATATTGAGAATGCGATTAACTTTCATCCACCAATCAAACAGGGAATTTATCATGGGAATGTTTGACTTTCGTCATTTTGACAGTGACCAATCCGCCGAACTCATGCACACCACCAGTAAGCTGGCTCAGCATGCCAATGTCGCCAGTTTCGCCAAACTCGTGCCTGAAGGACTAAAAGACATCAATGCCGCCCTAACCCTGCCCGATGGCTGGCGTTCACTCACCCCAGCCGAGCTCAATCTGCCAAACAGTGCCGTGGATATCTATGGCTACTACACTTTTGCCAGCACCATCACCGGCAACCGCCCGATTAATGGCTCAGGGCCGCAGGTTCTGTTGGTTGGCGAATTTGATGATGCTGGCAAGCCCACTCGTCTTGGCATCAGCTGGGCTGGCACCAATGATTTGCTCGATGTGGCGGATTATTTTCATCTTAACGAAGGCAAGATTGCCCCCAACATGCAACCGCTTTTACAAGCCATCAAAGACTACGCCACCGCCCACGACCTATCGGGCGAAGATGTACTGGTCACAGGTTATAGCTTGGGTGGTGGCTACACCAACATCATGGCAAAACATCGTGAATCATTGGCTGATGGATTTTTTAACGATGCGGTATACATCGGTCATGCCAGCCCCGTCATCTATGACAATCCTGATGTCATTTTGAATATGGGCTATGAAAATGATGCCGTCTATCGCATCACAGGCTCTCACATCAATGTTGCTGATGCCATCGCTGGTGGCGGTCCTGTATTGTCCAACATAGACAAGGATTTTGACAGCAGTATTGACAACGTGGTATTGGTGACAGGGGCGTATGCTTCGGCATTATGGGATGTCAATAACCCCTTTGTCATGTCGCTCATCAACACCGCCCAAGGCTGGGCAGCACACACAGGTGCATTAGGTCAAGATACTTTGGAGCGTATCACCAACTCATCTTTTTATGAACTCACTCACAAAGACAGCCGTGTCATCATCGATCAGCTAAATGCCGTCGAACGTCTTAGCATGTGGGTCAAGGACAAAAGCCATCAGGCGGACAAAGTTGGTAGCTTTATCATCGGCTCAAACCACAACAACCTTATCCAAAGTAGCAACCAAGGCGACTATATCGATGCCAAAGACGGCAATGACCGCATCGTACTGGCACAAGGAACAGACCGCGTGGATGGCGGTGCAGGCGTTGATACTGTTATCTTACAAGACAAAAGTCAAGATTGGCACGCCTACCGACTGTCTGATGGCACAGTATTCATGAACGCCAAAGACGGTACGGGCATCAAACACCTTGAAAATGTTGAAAAAATCGGCTTTGACAATGAGTCCTACACTCAGATTCGCCCTTATGACATCAGCTCAGAAGGTCTCATCTCCAACCGCTATCTCATCAAAAGTCGCAATACAGACATCGACTATCAAGACCACCTTGAAGGCAGTGAATCAGACGATGTCTTGACAGGCGACATCATCTTCGCCAGAGAAGGTAATGACGTTCTATACGCACTAAACGGTGTCAATGGTCTGTTGCATGGCGGGGCAGGCGATGACCGTCTGTTTGGCAATGATGGCAATGATCATCTATATGGCGGTGAAGGCAACGACTATCTGTATGGTGGCAAAGGCAATAACATGCTGTTTGGCGGTATTGGCGATGACACTTTTGCGTTCAACCAAGAAAGTGCTGGCTTGAACATCATTCGTGACTTTAACAGCTATATTGGCGACCATGACAAAGTTGTCTTTGACAATGTTTTTGCCGACACACATGAGCTTAGCCAAGCCACCCGTCATATCGGCAATGACGTCCACATCAGAACCGCTGATTTGCACATCATCATCAATAACACCAACGTCGATGACGTCTTGGCTCACACCAGCATTTCAGGGGCGTAAGCCACATCATCTACCAATAAACCATACCCCAAAAGTAGCACAACCAACTTTTGGGGTGTGGTTATGACAAACAGCTTGCACTTTTGGGGCAAACCCACCCAGCAGTTTTGTCAAAAAACAATCTGCACTTTATCTTTTTGGCTCTGCAAACTAACATCAAGGCTAGCCGTCCAGCCATCGATATAAACCCTGCCATCTTTTAAAGCATCTAATAGCACATCTTCACTCACTTTGTGACTGTCGGTAATGTAGTAATTACTGCCAAGTTTGTACATACACTCATCAATGATGGCAATCGGCACCTGTGTTGGCTCATCAACACCCACTTTAAATATCATGTGATAAATACGGCTTATCGCATTGGTATGCTCTTTGGGAAAAGCAATTTGAAAATTCTCTTCATCCAGCGTCAATATCGGGGCAGGTGTGGTATCAAAAACCTTATACCCAATATCAGGCAACTGTTTTTTATCACTTTCTACCACATCTTTTTTGGCATTATGTTGTTCAATATCAGCTTTAATGCTCTCTCCTGCACGATTTAGGCGTTCTATGGTAATACTTGAAATTACAGGCGGTAAATTATTGTCCAAGCAGAATTTATACTCATCTTTCTTTTTGATGGGGTCTATTGGCTCATCTATTTGGCAAAGTATAAATTTACGATGACCGCCATCTTCTGCATTTAATTGTATGACCGCATGACCTGTTGTACCCGAACCTGCAAAAAAGTCTAGGATTATTGCATTTTTATCATCCATCATTTCAAGTTGTCTTTTAATTAGAAAAATGGGCTTTTTGCCATTGTCAAAAGGCACACTCCCTTCTTTTGATAAATTATTCATGTTTGATGTCAAATCCCAAAAAGTACCTTCCATTTCTTTTTTATACAACTTTCCATTGATTTCTTCGGATACATCATGCAACCATGAAAACAACCTAAATTTATCGCCTTTGTAAAATTGTTCGTACACCTTACCTTTATTTCTCCCAGTTTTTGGAATGTACTCAATTGAAAATAAATCTGTATCGAACTCCATCCCTTTTAATGCTTCTATCACTCTTGGTCTTATTGAGCTTTGTGGCATAGCAGTCTGAAATATCCTTTTTGCATACTTTATATAAACTTCACTTTCATCAATATTATCTCTTTTTGCCAACTCCGATACAGATAAAATTTCATAATTATTTCGTAAAAAAATCCTTATTTCATCACCCGACCCATCTAATGTGGATGTTATGTATTCTTTTGTACCATAATCTACAATCACACTGGTGTATTTCCAACTTTTATTCTCTAATTTATAAAGCTGTACTAAATTTCCTATTTCAAACAATTTATAAGCAGGTTTGAATGATGAAAATTTTTCATAATTTTTAACATAAATTAATAAATATTCAATATTCTTTTTTAGCTTTTTATCTTCTCCACCACCCGAAGCACCTGCAACATTTTTCATTTTCAATGAAATACTGCTAAGAAAATTCTCTTCCCCAAATACATCATCACACAACAGCTTTAAATTTGCCTGTTCATTGTCATCAATGCTAATAAAAATCACCCCATCATCGCTTAATAACTCCTGCGCCAATAGCAAGCGGGGGTACATGAATGATAACCAGCCATTGTGGCTTTTTTTGGTCTTAAAACTAAAATCCAACCGAGCAAAATCATCTTCTGACAAATTCGCCAAACCCAACACTTCGGTTTCTTCTTTATCAAATTTGTCAGGATAAATAAACTCATCGCCATTGGTATTATATGGCGGGTCAATATAAATACACTTGATTTTCCCTTTGTAATAATGCTTTAAAATCTTTAAACTGTCTAAATTATCCCCTTTTAATACAAGGTTTTTTGTTGTATCAATATCTTTGCTCATCGCTGTATTTAACACCAACTCTTTATCCGTTTCTTGTTGGTATTTGGCACGGGCAAAGTTACGACCAATAAAATTTAGCCCATAGCCATTGATTTTATCATCAATCGGCAAACCCAAAAGGGTCTTTAACTGCATCAAATCTAATTCATTATCACAAATCACCATTGGATAATGCTCTTTTAGATAATCAAGCAATGGATGGTTGGCACAACCACCGTCAATCACGGTAAAACCAGCGTCTAAAAAATCTTGTTTCATTGTTGTCTCCTAGTATTAATCAGTATTAATCAGTATTAATCAGTATTAATCAGTATTAATCAGTATTAATCAGTATTAATCAGTGCAGATAGTTGGGTTTTGTTGATGCGTTCTTTAAAGACGATTTTTATGTCGTCTTTGCCTTGTTTTTGATAATACTCATTGAGTGCATCAAAATATTTTTTGGCGATGTCAATTTTTGTTTTTTCATCAGGCGGTATGTTGGTAGATTTTTCATAACCTTTACTCTCCACCACCAAAAAGACTTGATTGCCATTTTTACCTTTGATGGCATAACAAAAATCAGGATTGTATTCACCCAGTGGCGTTTTGATTTTTAGGCGTGGCAGTTTTGCAAAAATCTCAATTTCACTAATATCAGGGTCTTGCTCAATAATCTCCAACTCAAAGTCACTGTCATATTCAATCACGTTTTCAAACACCCATTTGGCTTTTAGCGAAAAATCTTGGGGCATGGGCTTTTGAAATTTGCCCGTACTGCCGATATCTAGATAGGTCGCCTTATCATCGGTTTTAAACACGTTGGCTTTTACCGTATGCTGTATCATGCCATAGCTGATTTTGGTTTTTAATAAGCCCATCAAATTCTGCTTGATGATATCTGCCATTTCTTTTTGGGCTTGTTTTGGGTTATTGACAAGTATTTTTTGTTTAAATTCAAGACTTAACACATTAAATATCCGCACCACAAAAGACAAGGGCGTTTTGCTGTCCACGGCAAGCTGACGAACCAACAACAGATAATCCACCTTGCTGACATAGACAGAACCATCAACGATGCTTTTGCTAACCGCCTGATTGGACTGCATTTTTTCAACATGTAGCTCAGAACGTGTGGTTTCTAGCATGACCCGACTGATGTCCAAACTCTCAATCTGAGCTTTAATGTTGTCAATAAGCTGAGTCTCTTCTGCTTTACTCATCTTTTCGAGCAAAAAATTGGTGTTTTTATAAATGGCATGCCAAAGCTCTTCAAACGCCCTAAGATGAGTGGGTTTGATGATGACTTTGTCTTTGCCTTTGTTATTCTTATTGGCGTTTTTTACATATTCTTTGATGTCGTTTGAAAACAGCTTGGCAATCATTTGTTTGTGGTCGGCAGGCAGTGCCAGTGTTTTTAGTTGCTCATCAAAATCATCAGAGAGCTCATAAACATCCAAGCCATCTTCTGTATCTTCAAAGACAATCAAGTCATTTTTTTCCAAGGCTTTAAAAATGCTTCTGGCGGTTTTTTCATCAACTCCGCCATCCACAAGGCGTTGTCTAATCTCCTGCTCGGTAAATCGCTTTGCCAACAAAAACGAATTTTCCAAAATCTCTTTTTGGATGCTCTCCACAAAACCCTGCTCTTTGCTGGAAACCACCACATCTAAGTTGTTGATTTGCCAAAATAATTCTTGGTCATTATCCAAAAAGGCGAGTGTTTGGCGTTGCAAATCTTGATTGACCGCAATGCGTAGCCCACGCCCTATTTGTTGTAATTTTGAGTTTTCACTGCCCTGATTGGACAGTTTGCAGATGGTAAAGATGTTTGGGTTATCCCAACCTTCTTGCAATGCCCAAATAGAAAAAATAAAGCGGGTTGAGCTCTCAAAGGACAACAACCGCTTTTTGTCTTTTAAAATCTCATTCACGCCAGCCTTGATTTTTTCATCGACGCTACTGCCTTTATCGCCTGAGAAATAACCTTTATGAACCTGCAGCTCCCCATCTTTGTCAAAATCTTTTTGCAGATATTGGCAATAGGCACTGTCTTTATCAAGTTTTGTCAAAATCTCTTGGCGGATTTTTAGGTATTCTTCTTCAAACATGATTTTGATTTTTGGTGAATCGCCACGAAACAAGCCAATGTCATTTTCCATAAAAAACAAACTGAGCGTTTTAATTCCTTTATCAAACAAAGCCTGTTCTTTGTCAAAATGCAGTTTGATGGTGTCACGTATCATGACTCGTAGGGAGTCATCAGAGATGGCATAGTCCACCTTTTCTAGCGTGCCATCCACCAAAACCACCACATCTTTGTTGATTTTTTTGATGGATTTGCCGTTGAACAGCCCACCAATACCCAATGTCTGCTTCATCAACATGCCATTTTCAAGGCGATTGACCATCGCCTTTTTGGCTTTGGGGTCTGTGCCAATCAGCGTATCTGTATTTTCGATGACATCTTGGGTGTAGACCACTATCTTTTTGACCAAACTTTGCTGAAACGCAGTTAAGCTGTCTAGCACATACGCCACGTTGGACAGTTGCAGGCTGTCCGCTTTTTTTGGAAAAGTCGCCCCAAAACGCAAGAAAAAATTATCAAAACCTTCAAAATATTTCTTAAATGCATTGCCTTCAAAACGGTGTGGTTCATCCATGATGACAATCGGATTGAGTCGTTTTAGGCATTCTAGGTAGGATTTTGGCACGCCCTGATGAGCAACAAACAAATCGGGCGTATAAAGGTCTTTTTCCAAAGGTCGATTAAGAATGTTGCCACCTTTGTCAAACGAGCTGGGCGTCATGACTAGGGCAGACAAATCCCCAGATTTGATGAAATCATTGATGGCAGAGACATTGCTACTTTCATAGACAAAGACGTTAATTTCCTTGCCGTGAGCGTCATTATACAGACCTTTAAAGTAGTCTTTGGTGTCTTCAAGATTGGTTTTAGTGCCTTCACGAATGGGTACGGTGGGAGTTAAGATGATGAATTTTTTGTAGCCAAAATGCTTAGTTAGCTCAAAAATCGCCTTGATAAAGGTAAAGGTTTTGCCTGTGCCAGTTTCCATCATGACATCGATATTTTTACTGTCGCCATTGATGGGAAATTGGTAGTTATTGTTGGTGTAATGCGTAGATAACGTGCTGACTATGTCGCCACTTTTATGAAAATCATCAAAAATCCCCACGATATTAGCGACGGCTTTTTCTTGGTATTCTTGCTGTTCATAATAGAATCTTTTTTCTTGATGTAAATCACTCACAACATCAACCCCAATCGTTTGTAGGGCTGACGAGCGTACTAAACTAGTGCTGTGCTGTGCTGTGCTGTGCTGTGCTGTGCTGTGCTGTGCTGTGCTGTGCTGTGCTGTGCTGTGCTGTGCTGTGAAGCATAAAAATTCCTTTAACTCATGTCAAGGGTTTATTTTAAAAAATAGGGTATGTCCGTCCTTTTTAACACAATTTATACATTTAGAAAATACCCCAAACCAGAGATTTGGGGTATTTTAATGGCATAGATAAGCGTGTAAAATCTATTATTTTTTGCCACGGTTGGCAAATGCACCGAAACGCTTGTTGAAACTTGCCACACGACCTTCGTTAGATGCTTGACGTTGCTCACCGGTGTAGAATGGGTGAGATGCACTTGAAATATCAAGTGGGAAATATGGGTACTGGGCACCTTCGTATTCACGAGTGGTTTTGGTCGCCACAGTAGAGCGAGTTAAAAAATAAACGTCCGCATTGGTGTCGTGGAACAATACTTCGCGGTATTCTGGGTGAATGTCTTTACGCATGATAAAAAATCCAATTAACCTAAGCACCAACAAAAAGGCATGTTTAACATTCTATCCAACATATCAAAGGATAAAATGAGCCGATTGTAGCCATATCATCATCAACCAACTTTGACATGATACACCACAAAGTCATTTATTAGCCAACCTAAGTGGGAGATAAAATACAAAATAAAAAAGTCATTTTAACGCAAAACCATTTATTTTTCAATAAAAATCACACCAATTCTTGTAAATTTGTTATACTTATGCTCACATTATCTATTTTTAAAAATAACGGAAAATATCATGCAACTGTCAAACCTAGAACACCTACCCAACCACACCATCACCGAACGCCTAGACGTGGTCTATGGCAGCACCGTCCGCACCAAGCACGTCGGTAAGGACTTTTTGGCGGGACTCAAAAATATCGTGGGCGGAGAATTAGTCGCCTACACCGAGCTCCTAGAAGAAGCTCGCCAAGAAGCCTTGGAACGCATGATAGACAAAGCCCGTGCCATGGGAGCGAATGCCGTTGTAGGCGTACGTTTTTCCACATCTAATGTAGCGGTGGGTGCATCTGAGATTTTTGTATATGGTACCGCCGTCAAGGCAGTAAAAAACACCAAGTCAGACAGACCAAGCTCACCTACCGCTTTTGTTAGCCCCATCTCTTTTGAGTAAGAATCATGGACATCATCAAGCTAATCTTGAACAACCCACAAATAGTCATCGCCATTATTTTGTTTGGGGTCGGCTGGTATTTTGGCACAGCCAATGAACGCAAGCACTTAGCCACCCTTGATAATGATGAGCGTTTGCTTGGACACATCATTATTTCAAGTGAACGCTTTTTTGCACCAACCGTTCAAGCGGATGGCATGCTTGTCATGGGAAGCGTTTCTATCGCCCAAGATAGGTTCAAACTTGTGTTTGCAGATTTTTTAAGCCTATTTGGCAAAAACCTAACCGTCTATGAAAGTCTGTTAGATCGTGGCAGACGTGAAGCGATTGTACGTATGAAACGGCAGGCTTATGAGCATGGTTATAATCAAGTCTACGGCATAAGGATCGAAACGTCGGCGGTAGATGGCGGTGGCGTGGAAGTGCTTGCTTATGGGACGGCGGTATCTAGCATAGGCAACCCAAATGTACCACCAAGACTGTCAGCTCATCTTTG
>NZ_JADFBZ010000064.1:0-15024 GCF_015223095.1 Moraxella sp. K127
CAATTTGCCCTGCAATAAGATATTGATTTTTGGCACCACGTTTATCCTACACGCCCATTTATAAAAAATATCTTAACAAAACGCCGTTTTATCAAATACCAATCTCGCTCCTATCGGCAAATGGTCGGACAAATCAGACCACGGCACACCGCCATACACTTGGGCGGACAGTACGGTCAAATGCCGTACATAAATGCGGTCAAGACTTATCATGGGGAACTTGGCAGGAAAAGTCGCAGGGTGTTTGCCGTGCTTGGTATAAAAGACTTCATGTAGCCCCAAATCCGCCATAAACCGCCCCGATTTTTTCGCCCAATCATTAAAATCCCCCGCCAAAATGAGTGGTTTGTCCTTATCAATCTCGCTGTTGATATAGTCGCTGATTGCCTTGTATTGCTTGGTGCGGTCGGCTTCTAGTAGGTTAAGATGAGCATTTAGCACCACCACAGGCACACCCCAACCGTCAGGGGTTATCTCACTGTGCAGAACGCCCCGTTTTTCTAGGCGAGAGACGGTGATATTGACGTTGTGCTTGGGGTCTAGGGGGTGGCGTGAGAGCGTGGCGTTGCCGTGATTGCCGTGTGGGTAGCGGACGTTTTCGCCATAGCTGTGCGACAGCGACAGATATTCGCCAAACCACTCATGGTGCGACTGGTCGGGGTATTCGTTAAAGGACATCACTCGTTTTAGGTTTTGCCCTTGCACTTCTTGTAAGCACAAAATATCAATGGGCAAATCCGCCAACGCCTGCCCCATGCGTTGGAGCTTGACAAGGCGGTTTAGGGGCGACATGCCTTTATGGATATTATAAGAAACAACGTGAATGGGGGTCATGTTTTTGCTTTTAAATCATTCAAATAGTAAAAGACAAACATACCACGCTTTTATGATAAAAGCAACCTACCCCACGCCCACGCTACACCTTGTAAAAGTGAATTGTTATCCTTATTATAAATCCAAATTCTAAGCCCAAACTTTTTAGGAACACACCCATGATTGATTTTCACACGCAAGCCCTAGATGAACGTTTACACCTTGTGGATTTTGACAAAACAGACGCAAGCACACTAAAAGCCTTAGTGGAGCAAGATTTAAACGTTGCCGATGAGTTTTTAGATAATTTACCAACGACCGATGAGCCAACGCTCGCCCTTGACATCATCGGTCAATTTAACCGCCTAAATCTGAACCTAAACCGCAGTTTTGGGATACTCTCGCACCTAAACAGCGTGGTGTCTAACCCCGAAATTCGCACCGCTCATCATGACGTACTGCCTGCCTTGTCCGCCTTTTCTACCAAAACAGGGCAATCGGTGGGGCTGTATCAGCTTTATAAACTTGTCAATGATAATTTAGAAAAACTAGGAGCAGACAACGCCCTAACACGAGCGGTAGAGCTTGCCCTACAAGGCTTTACGCTGTCAGGGGTCGCCTTAGATGATGACAAAAAAGCACGTTTTGCCGAGATTTCCGCTCGCCTGTCGGTGCTGTCCGCCAAATTCTCAGACAACGCCCTAGACGCAACCCAAGCCTTCGCCCTACCCTTAACCCAAGCCCAGCTGTCAGGCATTACCCCAAGCGGTCTTGCCCTGTTAAAATCAGCAGGCGACACCTACAAAGCCAAGCACCCCAATGCCGTTCTGGCGACCGACTATGTCGCCACACTTGATGTGCCCATGTATCTGGCGGTCATGCAGTACGCCGATGACCGCACCCTGCGTGAGACCTTGTACCATGCCTATAACACCCGTGCCAGTGCCGTGTCTAGCTATGGGCATGGCGAGTTTGACAATGGCGACATCATGAGCGAGATACTCACCCTACGCCAAGAAAAAGCCAAACTGCTCGGCTTTGACGACTACACCCAAGTATCGCTCGCCAGCAAAATGGCAAATGATAAAGATGAGATTGAAACCTTTTTAAAAACGCTCGCTCATCACGCCACGCCCTTTGCTAAGGCGGATTTGGCGGACATGGAAATTTTAGGTAAAACGCTTGGGCTTGATAAGGTTGAGCCGTGGGATACGCCCTATCTGGCCGAAAAAATCCGCCTTGAAAAATACAACCTAAACAGCGATGAGATTCGCCCTTATTTTCCGCTCCCTGTGGTGCTTAGCGGTCTGTTTGACATCATCGGC
Organism: Moraxella sp. K127; assembly: GCF_015223095.1. Lineage (NCBI taxonomy): Bacteria > Pseudomonadati > Pseudomonadota > Gammaproteobacteria > Moraxellales > Moraxellaceae > Moraxella > Moraxella sp. K127. The sequence goes on from NZ_JADFBZ010000064.1 coordinate 2,139, forward strand.
AAGCTCTTTGGCGTGTCCTTTAACGAGCGGACGGCAGACGTACCACGCTGGCATACGGACGTGCAGTTTTTTGAGCTACATGACAAAAACGGCTTGATAGGCGGGCTGTATCTTGACCTGTTTGCTCGCACGGGCAAGCGTGGCGGGGCATGGCTGTCAGGCTTTCAAGAAAAGCATAAAGATAGCGAGATTGAACAGCTCCCTGTGGGCTTTATCGTGGGCAACTTCTCGCCTGCGGTGGGCGACTTGCCAAGTCTTTTGACCTTTGATGAAGTTACCACGCTGTTTCATGAGTTTGGGCATGGCTTGCACCATTTACTCACCAAAATCACGCTCTCGGACGTGGCAGGTATCAGTGGCGTGGAGTGGGACGCTGTGGAATTGCCCAGTCAGTTCATGGAAAATTTTGCCATTGATAAAGACGGCATTGCTCTCATCAGTCGCCATGTAGAGACAGGCGAGCCACTACCCCAAGACAAGCTGACCGCCCTACTAAACGCCAAAAACTTCCAAAGCGGACTGCAAACCTTACGTCAGATAGAATTTGGGCTGTTTGATTTACGCATTCATGGCAAAGAGCTGTCGGGCTATGATGAGATTTTGGCGGTGCTGGACGGCGTGCGTGATGAAATAGCCGTCATCAAACCGCCTACCAACAACCGTTTTGCCAACACGTTTAGCCATATTTTTGCAGGGGGCTATGCGTCAGGGTATTATTCTTATAAATGGGCGGAGCTGTTGTCGGCGGACGCTTTTGGCAAATTTGAAAACAGTCAAAACCCCGCCACGCATGGCGTATTTGACCCTGCCATTGGTAATGCCTTCAAAAGCGAAATCCTACAAATGGGCGGTTCTCGCCCTGCCAAAGACAGCTTTGTCGCCTTTATGGGGCGAGACGCTGACATGGGGGCGTTACTGCGTCATAGTGGGTTTGTCAAATAGCCAAATCACGGTAATCCGCCATTGCACAAATGCACAAATGGGGGTAAAATCTACCCCTATTTTTATTGAAAAACACCATGAGATACCAATCCACCCGCCCAAAACGCCAATTTCTTGCAGGGGTCAAATGCACCCAATGCAAAGCGACCGATACCACCGTGCAGGTGCAGATTTTCACGCCAGAGCCTGATGAGTACATTGAGTGCGTGGCATGTGGACATACAGCACGCCGACCCACCGCAGACGACCTACCCCAAATCCAAGCCACCATCGAAGGGGCGATGACAGAGAGCGTGGGCGTGGTGCGTTTTATAAAATAGCCATCAGATGTCGCCCTATCATGAATTTGAGTCAAAATTTGTGCTTTTTGTCTTAATTTTGTTGTAAAAAGCTGAAAATTCTTGTAAATTTTGATATAGTACAGCAATATTTGCTGGCAAGCGTCTCATTAGCACCATCAGACCCGACTTGTATCAAAAAGTCTATCCAAGCCCGATGAACGCCCCTGCCATCCATCAGCCCCAATTAGCCAATAAGATAGGTTTCCCATGTCAGAGAAAAAAGACCCGAACGAGATTAATTTTGATGATGAATTTTTGGACATTGATTTTGGCAATGCCGACCCCAATGCCAGCACCGACACTGCCGCTGATGTCGATTTAAGTGCCGAATTTGACGAGCTGTTTGACCAAAACACTGCCGATGTCGCCAACTCTGACATTGACTTGACTGCCAATGAGCCTGTGGACATCGCCCTATCTGATGTGACCGTGACTGATAATACCACTGGCATTGATTTGACCCACGTTGGTGATAACACTGCCCAAGATGATTTCTTCAATCAACTAGATGACCTAAACCAAGCCAATGCCCCCACCGACGTGGCAAACGACAACATCGATACCGCCCTACTAGGTGCAGGGGCGGTCGCAGGGGCGAGCGTTGCCAGCGGTCTTGGGCAAGGCGAACCCGCCAAAGATAAGCCTGCTAAAAAAGGATTATTTGGCAAAAAAGATGGTTCACCCAAAACCCCAAAAATGACCAAACCCAAAGCCTCCAAAGCTCCAAAGCCTGCCAGTGGCAAAAGCGACTTTACAGGGCTACTTAGCGACCCTCAAAAGCTCAACAAGCTCATCTTGGGCAGTGTGATTGCCTTAGCTCTGATTGGCGTAGCACTCTACATGGCGATGAGTGGCGATGAAAGTAGTACCCCTGATGTCGCTCCTGCCCCTGCTCCTGTGAGTACGCCTGCCCCTGCCGAAGAGACCGCCCCGCCTGCTACTGACAGCACCGAGAGTCCTACTCCACAAAGCGAAGGTGATGTGGCAAGCGATACAGCAACCGCCCCTATGGCAGGTGACAGCGTACTACCTGAGATTAAACCCGTGGTCAATCCCGATGAAATTCTCAATGCTGAGATTCCAACCGACCCTGCACTCATCAAAGAAGAGATTGACCGTTTGGCAGACAAAGATTCACAAATCGCCGAGCAAGAAAAACTCATCCAAGAACAGCTTACCATGATGGAAGATTTGACCACCGCCAAAGCCGAGCAAATCGCCCTACTCGAAGCCCAAATCGCTGAACTTGAAAAGCAGAAAAACAGCACCGAGACCACCGCCCCTGCTAGCGGACAATAAAAAAACACCCGTCAAAAAACAAAGCCCGACAGATGTTGGGCTTTTTTATGTGGCTGTGGTTATATAATTTACAAAATCCGTATCGCCTGCTCTCGCTTCTCTAATGCCTTACCTTCTAGTACTGATTTGGCGACCTGGCGTTCTTTGTCATTATCAAAACCCAAGATATGCCAACTTCTGCCCAAATCAGTGATGACTAGGGCATCATTTATCAGCTCAATACGAGCATTGTCGCTCAGTTTGACGTTTTGCCCCTGTGCGATAAAGGCACGATTTTTGATGATAATCACCCCTGTGGCGACACGGCTTTGGTATTTTAGGCGGTTTTTGTAGATATTAAAACCAAAAATCAGCACCGCAAATACTGCCATCACCCCAATGGTAATCTCCACAGGGGCAGTCATGGCGACCACCGCCACGCATACCGCCAAGGCGACAAGCACCCCTGCCATGATAAAGACAGGGTTCGACTCGGTGCCGTTTAGCGTGATAGACACGCCATCATCAATGACTTTTAGCATTACCAGCACAACGCTTGTTTTTGTAATTCAAAAATCTCTTTAATCCCAGACTCGGCAAGGTCAAGCATGGCATTTGCCTCATCACGGGTAAAATGCTTGTCTTCTGCCGTACCCTGAATCTCAATAAATCCGCCTGCTTGGGTCATGACCACATTCAAATCGGTATCGCAGGTCGAGTCTTCACTATAATCCAAATCCAAATACGCCCGTCCGTCCTTGATACCGACCGACACCGCCCCCACCAGTCCGATGAGTGGGTCTGTGGTCAGCTTTTTGTCTCGTTGTAGGCTCTCTAAGGCATCGATGAGTGCCACTGCCGAACCCGTGATACTTGCCGTGCGTGTGCCACCGTCTGCTTGTATGACGTCGCAGTCCACATAAATGGTGTTCTCGCCCAACTTTGACAAATCGAGCATGGCACGGAGCGACCGCCCGATAAGGCGTTGTATCTCTTGGGTACGACCTGACTGCTTGCCCTTAGTCGCTTCACGTTGAGTGCGAGTGCCTGTGGCTCGTGGGAGCATGCCGTACTCGGCAGTGAGCCAGCCTTGACCTTGCCCCTTTAACCAACGTGGCACACCCTGCTCTATGCTGACGTTGCATAGCACTTTGGTGTCGCCATAACACACCAATACCGAACCTTCGGCATGTTTGGTGTAGTTGCGGGTAAAACTAATAGAACGTAATTGGGATAATTCACGGTTGTCGTGTCGCATGATGTGCCTTTTAATGATTTAGATAAATGAATATGGACTATTGTAACAGTTTTTACCCCAAAACAAAACCGCCCAAATCATGAGCGGTTTTGAATGCCATTAGGCTTTTTTGCTTTCTTCTAATTTACGCAAATCTTTACGCAAGATTTTACCCACGTTGGATTTTGGCAATTCGCTGATAAATTCCACAAATTTTGGGCGTTTATAACCTGTCAAATTCTCTTTTGCCCATGCGATGACCTCTTTTTCTGTCAAGCTGTCGTCTTTTTTGACGACATAAACCTTGACCAGCTCGCCACTGTGGTCATCTGCCACACCAATCACGCCACATTCTAGCACTTTGGGGTGAGCGGCGATGACTTCTTCAACTTCATTAGGATAGACGTTAAAGCCCGACACCAAAATCATGTCCTTTTTACGGTCAACGATTTTGACAAAGCCCTGCTCGTCCATCACACCGATGTCGCCCGTCTTAAAATAACCGTCCTTTGTCATGGTCTTTTCGGTCTCATCGGGGCGATTGTAGTAGCCTGCCATGACCTGAGGACCTTTGATGGCAATCTCGCCTGCCTCGCCAAGTGCCACTTCTTTGCCATCATCGTCCAATAGAATGATGTCAGTATTGGGAAATGGAATGCCGATTTTGCCCGTGTAGCCCCCTGGCGGATTTAGCGTGGCGACAGGCGATGTCTCGGACAGCCCATAGCCTTCAACGATGTAAGTACCCGTGAGTTTCTCCCACGCTTCTGCCGTGCTTGGTAGCACCGACATACCCCCGCCAAGTGATAGGCGTAGGTTGGTGTGGTCAAGGTTTTTAAAGCCTTCGTGATGAGCCAACGCATTAAATAAGGTATTGACCGCAGGGAAAAACACAGGGCGATATTTGGCAAAATCTTTGGTCAAGGCATCAAAATCACGGGCGTTGGTGATGAGTAGTAAGCTAAACCCCATCTTAAAGCCAAGCATGGATACCGTAAATGAGAAAATATGATACAAAGGCAACGCCGTGGCGATGTATTTACCCGTCAAATCTTCATCAGCAGGAAAGACCTTATTGACAAATGTCATGCACTGCTCAACATTAACCACAAGGTTCTTATGCGTGAGCATCGCCCCCTTTGCCACACCTGTCGTACCGCCTGTGTATTGTAGCACCGCAATGTCATCAAGCGACAGCTCGGGGCGGACATAGCGACTTGCCGATACTGCCGTTAGGGCATCTTTAAAGCTCACGGCATTGGGAATGTTCCAGCTTGGCACCATTTTTTTGACATGGCGGACGACCAAATTCACCAAAATACCTTTGAGTCCCATCATATCGCCAATGCTCGCCACGATGACGTGCTTAACCTGCCCTTTATTTTTGACCTTTTCAAAGGTATGAGCAAAGTTCTCCACGATGAACAACGCCTTTGCCCCGCTGTCATTAAGCTGATGTTCTAGCTCATGCGGTGTGTACAGCGGATTGACATTGACAAGGGTCAGACCTGCTCGCACAATGCCCATCATCGCAATCGGATACTGCAAAATATTTGGCATCATCACCGCCACTTTATCGCCCTTAACCAGCCCCAGCGACTGCAAACAACTGGCAATCTGACGGCTGTATGTGTCAAGCTCACGATAAGTAATGGACGCCCCCATACACGTTAGGGCGACTTTGTTGCCATGTTTGGCAAAGTTCTGCTCAAAGCTGTCAAGCAGTGAATTAACACCGTCTGGCACTTTGACATTAATATCAAGCCCCTTGTCAGCATAAGTCTTAACCCAAGGACGGTCGGCAGGGATACTAAAATTTTGCATGATTCTTCCTTAATATTCTAAAATGGAATGTATTGGCAGTAAAATCGGTCAAATTGCTCAAAAATTAATCACAATCAGACACTTAAATGTAAGCAAATATTACGCTATAAAATACACCATTTTTGCCAAATTGCCAAATGATTTTTGTTTGAAAGGGCAAAATTTTTGTAGTGATTATGTTGTTTGTGGGGTATTTGGGAAGTGCTTGATAAATGATTGATAAGAAAATAAAAGATAAAAAGATAAAGTAGCACAAGGCACGCAGGCAACACCCAAATCAAAAGCAAAGACCCCTATTTTTATTAAGTCAAAGTCAAAGATAATGCCTTAAAAGTCCAATTTTTAAAAATTGGTAAACTTTAAAGGATAAAAATAGGGCGATGGTTTCATAAACGAATTAAAAGTTCGTTGCATGTTCAATGCTAGGGCAAAAATGCCAATTTATTACGCCTTGTGCTACTTTGGTTTTTGGGTAAAATGGGCTTTATAGGTCAAAGCCCATTTCCCCAAAATCGGTCATAAAGGTTTTACGGTCAATAACTCATCAATGATTGGCTTAAATTCATTTGGCACGATGATTTTAAAATTGGCAATCTCGTTTTTTATAGCGATGAGTTTTTCGGTTTCGGCTTTTACTTTTTCGTTTAACAGCATTTGGCGTTCGTGAGAGCGTTTATTATACTCTTCTTCATAAGCCACCAGCGATTTATTTTGAAACTCACGGAATTTGGCTTTATAGGCATTGACCGTACTTTCATATTCTCTATGCTCGGATAATAGATAGTTTTGTAATTGTTGCAATTCATCTAGCTCATATAATGGTGTATGATGAATTTTAAATACCTGCTCGCCCACTTCTTTAAAACTAATGCGTTCTTTTTTGGTAAGGCTTGTGCGGATTTTATCAAAGTTATGGATAAATTTGCCAATATGAGACGCTTTGGCTTCGGCAGTTTTGTAAGTCATCACATCAGATAATGGCAGTGTCAAAAGATAATCCTCCATATCCACATTGATTAGGCGTTGTAATTCTACCATATCAATGCCCGCCAATAATGAATCTTGCTCATCTCGCACTTGTTTAATTTTGGTGTTAATCATATCAAGGCGATTGTCTTTTTCTTTAATGGCACTTCTAAAAAAGGCAGAAATGGCGTATAACTTACCAATATTGGCAAGTTTACCGTCAATATCATTGACCTTTTTAAAGTTATCTAATGCTTCACCGTCAAGGCTAGATGTGTGCGTTTCTAGATTGGCAATCTCATCTTGGATTGGTTTTAGGGTTTCTTTGATACGCTCACAGATATAGTTGGCTTCTGATGAAGTCAAACCAGAGACATTAAAATAAGGGTTTTTGGTTAATAGTTTATGGGTTAATTCTTGGCTTATCATAATAAAATCCTCTTAAATCAATTTAAAAATACTATGGCTATAATACCAAAAATAAAAATTTAATTCAATACTTAAATTCAATTATTTGTCTTTAAGCATTTAACTTTAATAACTCATCTTTTATTCTCTTAGCATTTTGACAAACATCATCACACAGCACAATCTCATCATCACTGCCAAAATGCGATACATTAGGCAACTCTTTTAAAAACTCATCAATATCATCAAGTGTCAAAAACCGCCCATGCAAATCATAGCCGACATTTAAAATCTTACCTTTAATCTTTGCCATGCGGTCATGAATATGCCCATGCAAATGATAATAGCCTTTATGACAACCGTCCCATTCATCAATGGGATAATGAAATAAAATCAGCGTGCGTTTTAATTCTCTAAGAGTTAATTTTAAATAATCCTGCACCGATGATAACATGGGATTGCCGTCTTTTTTGATAGCCTTTAAAAACCGCTCTTGATGACGGGCAATCAAACCGTCATGATTACCCAATATCAAATGATGCTTGCCATTTAATTGCGACAGCGTTTTTTCAATCATTTTTAAATCGTGGCTAAATGACACATCGCCCAAATTATATACCACATCATCAGGGCGGACGGTGGCATTCCAACGCTCTATCAGCTCATTGTCCATATCATCAATGTTGTCAAATGCTGTGCGAAAAGTTGGACAAAATTTAACGATATTTTTATGGCTAAAATGCCAATCGGAAGTGAAATAAATCATTGGTTTTTCCTTTAAAAAAGTTAAATCGTCAGGCAATTCACTGTGTCTTGATGAATTAAAATAAAAAACTTCTTGCCAACCTTTATCATCAATATCATCTTGCCAAGATGATAACGCATCATCTTGGCAATCATAATAGTCATCATAACTGCCATATTTTGCATTGATGTCGGTATATTGATAAACAAAAGTGCCGTCTTTTTTGTCGTGAACCAATATCTTTTTGATTGGCAAATTGGGTTTTAATACCGCAAAAAATTTTCTTTCTTGATACATTTTTTTCTTACCACATTAAAAATTTAAGACATTTTTTTAAGAAGTTTTTCAATATAATCTGGATAAAAATCAGCAAAATATTCTATTTCATCAAGAACATTTTTATCCATCAGCAAAATCTGTTGTGCAAAATAGGATTTATGTTCAGGGTGATTTAACCAATGTTCTAACAGTGGTATAAAATCATCGGAATAACCAAAAAATCCAACATCTTCGCCAAAACCATCATCATCAAACCAATAATCCATCCAACTCGCATGAATATAATGAGCAATCGCTTGTGATGTATCAGCATTTCGCCAACGCATTAAAAACGGCTCTATATCAATATGAGTAAGATTAAACATCAAAAGAATGGCAAAAATATTATCCGATAAAAAATCAAAACATTCGTATGGGTATTGCTTTAATAAATTATCCAAATATAAATTGGCAAATTTATCCCATAATACCCACTCTTTTGGTGTAAAACTCTCTTTTGAACAATTTCCAACCCTTTGAAAATAAAGTTCGGTAGAATGGTGCAATTCTTTACCTTGTACAAAAAGTTCCACCATTCTGGGTAAAAAATATTTAAGTTCATTAGGATTTTCCACTTCATCTTTGGCAGAAGTATTATATTGATAAAAATGCTCTTTTGTTAATTCATGAAGTGGCAAAGTTCGCATTTGTAACTCAATTTCATCATCAATACAGCCACCACAACTACAAACATTTAAATGCTCTGTTGGTGCTGGATAATTAAATACTTGATAAAATTCATCAATGATCTTTTGAAATGGATTTATTTCATCTAACCGTTTCATAATCTCCCCAAAAACTCTTGAATAAATCCAATCTTATCCAGCTCCGACAATTCATTAAAGGTAGTTTGATTGCCTTTGATATAATCAATGAGCGGATAATATTCTTCATCAACGTGGCGTTTATCCAGTTTTCGCCCGATATTGACTGTGGTACTTCTACCCAAAAACTTAGAAATCAGATAATACGGCGATTTTAATTTAAATAACAGCTCTTGGCTTTGGCTATCAAACACCATAAAGCCTTCGTGTTCTACCGTTTTTAATAACGCTTTTAATTCACCAAACGGGATATTTTTGATGATGGTTGGGCGGATAATTTTAATGGCATTGCCTTGCTTGGCTTGCTCGGCATTAAACGTATTGGTAACTTCATCAATTTCGCTTTCACTAAATTGTCTCCCTGTTGCCACATCAATAATCCCGATTAAAGTCTCTCCAAACACTTCTTTGATGATATGCACGTCTTTTTCATCGGTAATCTCAAATAAAAACGTATGGTTTGGGTATTGTTTAAATAACGGCTCGTATTTTTCACAATGAGCTTGATTCATTTTGGCAAAATCGCTGTCCAAAGAACCTGTGGTAGAATACAAAACCTGATGATTAAAACTGGCATTAAAACTTGGGTGCGTTTCATTAAGCTCCACATAAGTACACACGCCCAAAAATCCATTAACCTTTAATACCGCATCCACCAAATGATTGTCGTCTATGCTAATGGGATATTTTGATTTTTTGGCAATGCGTTCGGAATAATTAAATACTTTTTTAAAGGGGCGAACAATGATATTATTGTATTCGTCAATCACCGTTCCACGCATTTCAAGCAGGGCATTATCAAAATTATTGTTATAAAATACATCTCGCTTATATTTTAATACAAAAAGCTCTGGATAGGTTTTTGACTGCTTGCTAATAAAATTGTGTTTGCCATATTGTAGATATTCATCGCTGATATAACTTTGTCGGTTTTCGTCAAAAGGTGTGTTTTTATTATCAAACTTGCTCATTTTTTCAATTTCTCTTTTTATCTCATCACTCATCGGACAGATTGGTTCTATATGAATTTCATCTCTTAGTTTATTTTGGTTTAATTTAATATAAGCCGATAAGACATCGCTTTGTTTGACATTATGCGTATTATCAAAAAAGTTATGCAAACGATAGACTTCGGTAATCAGCCCATATTTACGAGCGGTTTTTAACAGATGAATACAGCCTGATGATTTTTGGTTGGTATTGGAATTGATAATGAGCATATCTTTATTGGGGTTTTGGCGTGCGTCTGCAAAGGCATTTTTCATCATCGTCTGCCCTTGTCTCACCGCTTTTTCAATACGCTCTGGCGACCAATGGTAATTGCCGTTTTCATCGGTAAGCAATTTATCATTTTCAATATGAATAATCTCACCTTTTGGAAATTGGGCTTGAAATTCGGCGATTTTTTGCTCGGCAAAGGTGGATTTGCCAGAACCTTGATGACCACGAAGTAAGATAAATTTTTGCATAGGTTTTCCTTTAAAAATGTGCCTATTTTTTATTATCCAAATGTCGTGCCAAGTTGAAAAATTTGCCAAAAATTGTTTTTAAGTGATTGATTTTTAATGGATTAAAATTTTAAAAGCCAATCAGGGTTGGTAATAGGCTCTTAAAAATATTAGAATATTTTATAGATTTTAGAATATTTTATCGGTATAATTTCTATATTTATCAGGAAAAACCCATGTCAAAACAAAAAACAAACGTCATGATAGGCTTTCTTGGCACGGTATTAGATGACGGATTTAGCCAAAAACGGCGAAAAAAGTGGCGACCCAATGTCAATGTACATCAGGTGATGACGTTTGACCGTGTGGAGCTGTTTATCGCCCCACAATACGAACGCCTAGCCCTGCAAGTCGTGGCGGACATCAAGGAAATTCACCCTGACATCACGGTCAATCTTATCCAAATGCCCCTTGACAACCCTTGGGATTTTGGGGAAGTGTATGACAAACTTGCCGAATGGGCGGACAGCTATCCTTTTGATATTGAACAAGAAAATTATCTTACCCACATCACCACAGGCACGCACGTTGCTCAGATTTGCCTGTTTTTACTCGTAGAAAGTAGACAAATTCCCAGCACCATTTTACAAACTGCTCCGCCAAAAGGCGACACAACCGACTGCGGTGTGGAAGTGATAGACCTTGATTTGGCTCGCTATGATGCCCTTGCCAGTCGCTTGGATAAGGTCAAAAACGATGCGGTCAAATTTTTAAAAACAGGCATAGAAACCAAAAACCCCGCCTTTAACCGCCTTATCGGACAAATAGAACAAGTCGCACTCGGCTCAAACTCGCCCATGCTCATCATGGGGGCGACAGGGGCGGGCAAATCACGACTGGCAAGGCGGATTTTTGAGCTCAAAAAATCTCGTCATCTCGTCTCTGGGCGGTTTGTGGACGTAAACTGTGCCACGTTGCGTGGCGATATGGCATATTCGGCACTTTTTGGGCATAAAAAAGGGGCGTTCACAGGGGCGATGACACCGCGAGACGGCTATCTTTTGACCGCTCATAAGGGCGTGCTGTTTTTGGACGAGATTGGCGAGCTTGGGGCGGACGAACAGGCGATGCTTTTGACTGCCTTAGAAGACAAGGCGTTTTATCCCATGGGGTCGGATACGCCTGTACACAGTGATTTTTGGCTGATTGCAGGGACGAATAAGGACTTAAAAGCGTGCGTGCGAGCAGGGACGTTCCGTGAAGATTTGTACGCTCGTATCAACGTTTGGCAATACACCTTGCCTGCCCTAAAAGACCGCCGTGAGGACATCGCCCCCAACATCGCCTATCAACTTATCGCAGTGGGGCAAGAGCTTGGGCGTGCGGTGCGATTTCGCCCGAGTGCCTACGAGCGGTATTTGGCGTATGCGATGAGTACTCGGGCAGTGTGGCGTGGTAATTTTCGGGATTTGTCGGCGAGCATTTTACGCCTTGCCACGCTTGCCGAGAATGGGATTATTGATGAAAAATTGGTCATTGATGAGATTGGGCGACTGGACGAATTATGGGCGACAGACGAAACAGATGAGACGGACAAATATGATAATATCAATCCTGCTCTATACGACAAAATCCACGCCCAAGCGTTAGATGAATTTGACAAAATACAGCTTATCCATGTCATCAACATTTGCCAACAGCATGATAATTTGGCAAGTGCAGGACGGGCGTTATTTAACCATTCACGGCTAAATAAAGCAAGTGGCAATGACAGTGATAGGTTAAGGAAATATTTGGGACGGTTTGGGGTGAGTTGGGGGGAGATAAAGGCAAAATAATATACACTATTTCTTTAAGTTATATACTTGTTTTGCTAAAATATGTTTGCAAAATAAGGTTGTATCATATCCACCCGGCACGGAGATTTGTATGAAAAAGTTGCTAAAACCGCTAGTCATCGCCCTAGCCCTATCATCGGTATCTGCCTTAGCGTGTGAAAAACCGCAGGTAACGGGATATACTTCTGTGGATTGTCTTAAAGACGGCTTGGCAGGAGTAAAACAAAACGGCAAATGGGGGTTTATTGATAAAACAGGTAAAGTGGTTATCCCTGTTCAATATGATGATGCTTGGAGCTTTTCAGAGGGCTTGGCAACAGTCAAACAAAACGACAAATGGGGGTTTATTGATAAAACAGGTAAAGTGGTTATCCCTGTTCAATATGATGATGTTTGGAGCTTTTCAGGGGGCTTGGCGGGCGTCAACCAAAACGGCAAATGGGGGTTTATTGATAACACAGGTAAAGTGGTTATCCCTGTTCAATATGGTTATGCTTGGAGCTTTTCAGAAGGCTTGGCGAGCGTCAAACAAAACGGCAAACACGGTTTTATTGACACAACAGGTAAAGTGGTTATTCCCATTCAATATGATGAAACTTGGGGTTTTATCAAAGGTAAAGCCCTAGTGCAACTAAACGGCGAAGAATTTTATATAGACGAAACAGGCAAACGCCTAAATTGATTTTGGCACTAGATTTTTAAAATAAGGTAGTAGTC
>NZ_JADFBZ010000065.1:0-14250 GCF_015223095.1 Moraxella sp. K127
TATATATTGCCCTTATTTTTAAGTCGTCTTTAATTTGTTAAATGACTTTATACAAATTTTAAATGCCCGCCTTTTTTGGGTGGTTCGTCATCGCCGTCATCGTCAGTATCGTCTATGTCATCAGGGTTGTCAGGTGGGGTGTAGCCGTCATATTCGCTGGGGTCAAAGAAAAAGCCTTCGCTGGGATCTTCTTTGGCATAAATCCCTACCACTGCCTGCATGGGTATCCAGATGTCTTTTGAGACCCCGCCAAACCGCCCTTGAAATGATAAGCCGTCATTGTCAATCAAAAGATTATTGGTGGCTTGGTAAGATATGGCAAGCACCAATTTGCCGTCTTGGGCGTATTCGGTGGGGGCGAGTAGCTCAGGGTGGGTGGCATCTGTCATGAGATAGGGGGTAAAGCCGTTGTCTGTTAGCCACTCATGCATGGCACGGACGAAGTAGGGGCGTTTTGGGGTAAGCATGATTATGTCCTTGTTATTGGTTAAAGTAAATTGATGAATGTTAAATTATTAAAAATCATCATCGCTATAAACAGCAGGGGTGATGAGTGTCTTTTGAAAACTCGCTCTTGCCGATAGGCGTGCTTGATATGCCAGTAGTGGTTTGCACAGTTTGGCGGGTAAATGAATGCCTAGTATTGGTAAACGGTGCAAAAGTGGCAATAATAACACATCACACAGCCCAAATTCATCTTGCATAAAATAGTCATGACGAGCAAATAGGGGCGAGAGCGTGATGAGTGAATCGGTCAAGGTTTTTTTGGCATGAGTCGCTTCTGCTGGGTTAAAGCTATCGGGATGAGTCATCAAAATCCGCCCAAGCGAGAGCCAGTCTTGACGCAGTCGCCAAGCCAACTGACGCACCTTTGCCCGCTCTTTGGGGGTGGGTGGCAGTAGCTTATTGGCACCGTGCCGCTCTTCTAGGTATTCAAAAATCACCATCAGCTCATACAATGCCAAATCCCGCCCCACAAGTATAGGCAAGGTGTTATAGGGATTTAGCTCGGCAAGATATTCGGGTCGCTCATCAGGCAGGTAGGCAAATTGATGATTCACGCCCTTTTCTTCTAGCAAAAACCGCACCACATGGCTGTCATAGCCATCGTCACCATAGAGTAGGAACTGGGTGGGTAAAAGATGAGAAAAATCTGCCATGATATGAATGAGTCTGTTTTTGGGTGTTAAGTGTAACAAAAATTTTGGTAAAAGTGTGTAAATTTTGTCAATAAAAAAGACCGATGTGTATCGGTCTTTTTGGTCGGTGCTGGCTTATTTAACGTCTTTCCAGAATTCTTTGTTAAGTAGATATACTGGAATGAGTAGCACAAGCAAGAACAGTAGCACGAATGCACCATAGATTTTACGCTGATGACGGACAGGCTCTGCCATCCATGCCATGAAGTTCACTAGGTCGCCCACACGAGCTTCATACTCTTCTTTGCCAAGCTCTTTTTGCATGTTGTGTAGCACATGGGGCATGGCAGCATTGGCAAGCACTAGGTTGTTAGCACCCCAAGGACGGCTTGGGTCTTCGTAGAATGACAGTAGGTAGGTATATACCCAGTCATCGCCACGCAGACGAGTCACTAATGACAAATCTGGTGGTGCAGCACCAAACCATAGAGCCTGAGTATCAAGGTCAATCTCAGCGGTCACATGGTCACCGATTTGGTCGGTGGTTACCATGAGATATTTTTCCATGAGCTCTGGTGGGATTTCTAGGTCTTGGGCGATGCGTGAATGACGCACATACTGGGCTGAGTGACAGCCCACGCAGTAGTTCATGAATGTCTGAGCACCACGTTGTAGTGAGCCTTTATTGGTTAGGTCAATGGGGGCTTTGCTACATTCTAGGGTGACTTTGGTGCCATCGGCTTCGGTGTACTCGCCACAACCATGACCACCTGCCGCTAGGGCAGATGACGATGCCATCATGCCACTTGCCAGCAGGAGACCAGCACCAAGCGATTTTAGAGTAAATGCTTTCATTAGTGACCTCCTCCTGTGACACGTTCGGGTGGTTGCTTGCACGTCTCCATGGTGGTATAGAACGGCATGAGAATGAAGTACAAGAAGTATAAAATGGTACAGATACGAGCAACGAAAGTACCTGTTGGTGTAGAAGATACCCCACCAAGATAGCCTAAGATTAGAAAGCTCACCACAAAGATGGCCAATGCAATCTTAGACAAAATACCTTTGTAGCGGATGGATTTTACAGGTGAGCGGTCAAGCCACGGCATGACAAACAAGATGGCAATCGCACCAAACATCACAATCACACCAGGTAGGGCAGAGCCGAACATGGATGGTGTGGCACGAAGCATGGCATAAAATGGCATGTAGTACCAAACAGGAGCGATGTGAGCGGGTGTTTTTAGAGCGTTGGCAACTTCAAAGTTGGGTTTTTCTAGGAAATAACCACCACCTTCTGGGGCGAAGAATACCACCGCAAAGAAACACATAAAGAACACCACAATACCAACCATGTCGTGTACGGTGTAGTAAGGATGGAAAGGTACGCCATCTAGTGGTACGCCATTTTTGTCTTTGAGTTTCTTAATTTCGATACCATCTGGGTTGTTAGAGCCGACATGGTGCAAGGCAACTAAGTGCATAAATACCAAGCCAACCAATACCAAAGGAATTGCCACAACATGCAGGGCAAAGAAACGGTTTAGGGTAATGCCTGAGATGATGTAGTCGCCTTTGACCCACTCAGCCAAACCGTCACCGATAAAAGGAATGGCGGCAGGTAGGTTTAGAATCACCTGAGCACCCCAAAATGACATGTTGCCCCAAGGCAGTAGATAGCCAAAGAAACCTTCTGCCATGAGACACAGATAAATCGCCATGCCGATAATCCACACCAATTCACGGGGCTTTTTATAGGAGCCATACATCAGACCACGGAACATGTGTAGATAGACGACCACGAAGAAAGCGGATGCCCCTGTGGAGTGCATGTAGCGAATGAGCCAACCGCCTTTGACATCACGCATGATGTATTCAAGTGAAGCAAATGCTCCTTCGGCACTGGGGTTAAACATCATGGTTAGCCAAATACCTGTCACCAATTGGTTAACAAGTACGACCATGGACAATACGCCAAAGAAATACCAAAAGTTAAAGTTCTTTGGTGCGTAGTATTTGGACATATGGTATTCATAAGTCTCTGTCGCAGGAAAGCGAGCATCAACCCAGCCCATAAATTTCTTAGCGATACTCATGTTATGCCTCCCCAACGGTCAAGATGGTGTCTTCAATCTTGTAGATAGGTACAGGTAGGTTCAAAGGTGCAGGCATGCTACTATAAACACGACCAGCTAAGTCGTACATAGAACCATGACAGGGGCAAAAGAAACCGCCCATCCAGTCAGCACCGCCCAAGTCTGCTGCACCAACCTCGGGTCTAAATATCGGTGCACAACCTAAATGCGTACACACGCCCTCAACAACCAATATCTCAGGCTGAATAGAGCGTGTTTCATTTTTGCAGTTGTCAGGCTGTACAGACCCGTTAGACTCAGGGTCGGCAAGCTTCGGAGCTACCTTGCTTAGGTTGGCAAGCATATCTTCGGTACGTTTGACAACAAAGATAGGTTTGCCACGGTATTTTAACGTAATCATCTGCCCATTTTCGATGCTGGCGATGTCAGTGACGACAGCGGCACCTGCGGCTTCCGCTTTGGCACTTGGATACCAAGAACGCACAAATGGGGTGGCTATTGCACCGACACCAACTGCACCAACGGCAGCAGTGGACGCAATCAGGACTCTACGGCGTTTAACATTCACGCCTTCGGCATGGCTCATTAAAACTTCCTCCAGAAAATGAATGGGGGTTATCCCATACTGGGTGTGTGGTTATGATAAAACAGTTTTATCAAAAAAACCACATTTGCTGTGCCTATTTTTCTAAACATGACTATTTTAAGCTATTTTTGTAATAAAATAAATCGTTCTTTTACAAAGTTGTGAAAAAAATCCATAAAAATTGTCATGAATTTACAAAAAAGTTTAAGATTGTATAAAAATTAGACAAAGCCTACTAAAACACTCAGCTTTATTTGTAACTTTATGTAATTTTTTGTTACTATTGATTAAAATAAAGAATCTCTATCATACATCAATAACAAGATTTTTTATCAATTGTGAATTTATCTAACAATGAAAAATCTATATCAAATCAAGTTATTTTAATCAAGAATAACACATATAAAAAAACTCTCGAAGTTCGAGAGTTTTTTGAAAACGCAAAAATTAACGTTTCGAGAATTGTGGGCGTTTACGAGCTTTGCGTAGACCCAATTTCTTACGTTCAACTTCACGAGCGTCACGAGTCACAAAGCCAGCTGCTTTTAGAGCAGGTTTTAGCGTTTCGTCTGACTCAATCAAGGCACGAGTAATGCCGTGACGGATAGCACCTGCTTGACCGCTTGCACCACCACCAGTAACAGTGATGTATAGGTCATATTTGTCAGCAGATTCTAGAAGTTCTAGGGGCTGACGTACAACCATGCGAGAAGTCTCACGACCAAAGTATTCGTCTAGGCTCTTGCCGTTGATGACGATGTTACCAGTGCCTTTTGATAAGAAGACACGAGCGGTAGAAGTCTTACGACGACCTGTTCCGTAATTCTTTTCCATGTGTATCTCCTTAGATGTCTAGTACTTTTGGGGCTTGGGCGGCATGTGGGTGTTCAGTACCCGCATACAGTTTTAGCTTTTTAATCATCGCATAGCCCAAAGGACCTTTTGGTAGCATGCCTTTAACAGCTTTGTGTAGCACGTCTTCTGGCTTGTGAGCAAGAAGTTTGGTGAAGTTGGTCTCTTTGATACCGCCAGGATAGCCTGTGTGGCGATAGTATTTTTTGTCCTGAGCTTTTTTGCCAGTAACAGCGATTTTGTCAGCGTTGATGACGATGATGTAATCACCAGTATCAACGTGGGGGGTGTACGATGGCTTGTGCTTGCCACGTAGACGAGAAGCAATCTCAGAAGCTAGGCGACCTAGTGTTTTGCCTTCTGCGTCCACGACATACCAGTCATGTACAACCTCAGCGGGTTTGGCGCTAATAGTAGTAGTCATATAAAACCTATTTAGTTACGTTTGAGAGTTGAACAAATAAAAAGCCCAAAGGCTTGATTTTACTTGCTTTGTGAGTTGGGAAACGAAGGGCTCTCAAAAAACAGCGGTCATTATAACCAATCAAACACAAAAAAGCAATGAAAATTTGAGATGAATTTAGGGTGTGTCTGCCCTTTATAACACTATTTACAATATAGAAATATTTTAGAAATAAAGATATGTTTTTGCATGAAAAATGGCTATCCGACCACTTAATCAAGTAAATTTTTAAGATTTTAACTTAATTTTTTAAAATTAAGTGGTCGGATTGTTTTTCATAATAAAAACTTGTCTGATAGAACGACTATCAGCCTCAAGTTTTTTCCTTGAAAAACGGGCGATTCCCCTGCTTTTTTAAATAGGCATTTTTCATTGCAAATACAAAAGGTAGGCACGCCCCACAAAATAAACAATGATAAATACGCCGTGATAAAAGGTGTTTGAATTGACAAAATGGCAGAATGGGACTTTAAAATTTTATCAAATTTTCATAAAATGATGATAAGATAGATGATAAGGTTTTATTATTTTAAAAGTTGATAAAGGAAAAACCATGACCACACCACACGCCCCAAAGACCGCCAAGCCAATCAGCAAGCCCAAAGCCAACTCTGATAATGTCACGCACCAAAATGCCGACACTGCTCCTAGTATTGAAAATCAAGCCATGCAAAGTATACTCGGGCAGACCCCTGCACCGACGGACTTGCACCACATTGAACAAATTATCGATGAATCAGGTAATTTTAGCCCTGACTGCTTTATCAATCGTGATTTGTCCACGCTACGGTTTCAGCTTCGGGTACTGGCTCAGGCGACCAATCCACGTCATCCACTGTTGGAGCGTATGTTCTTTTTGACCATTTTTTCATCAAATATGGATGAATTTTTTGAGATTCGGGTGGCAGGGCTTATCCAAAAAATGAAAAATGGTGATAAGTCAAGCAGTTTGGACGGGCGAAAACCGTCCGAGCTATTGGCAGAGATTAGCCAAGTGGCACACCGTGCGGTCGAAGAGCAGTACCGTATCTTAAATGAAGACATCTTGCCCGAGCTTGCCAAATCGGACATTCGCTACCTTAAACGTCATGAGCTGACCGATGCCCAAAAGGCGTGGATGCGGGAGTACTTTTTTAATCAAGTGTTGCCTGTCTTGACCCCTATTAGCATTGACCCTGCTCACCCATTTCCCCGAGTGGTCAATAAGTCCTTGAATTTTATCGTCAGTCTAGAAGGTAAAGATGCCTTTGGGCGGGATTTGTCGCTTGCCATCGTGCCTGCCCCACGCTCACTGCCCCGTGTGATACGTCTGCCCGATGAGCTGACAGGGGGCAGGGACCATCATATCATGCTCTCAGCGGTGATTCATGAGCATGTGGGCGAGCTGTTTTTGGGTATGAAAGTCACCGGCTGTCATCAGTTTCGACTGACTCGTAATGCCGACCTTGACTTGTCCGATGATGTCGAAGACCTAGCCAAGGCACTAGAAGGTGAACTTGATAACCGCCGTTTTGGGCATAAGGTGCGTTTGGAAGTAAGCACTAACTGCCCCAAAGAGCTGTATGAGTTACTGTTAAAAGAGTTTGAGCTTGATGAGTCGCAGCTTTATCGGGTCAATGGTCCTGTGAACCTGACTCGCATGCTGACAAGTTTTGATAAGCCTGAGCTAAAATTTACCCCGTTTACGCACGCCATCCCCAAGCCATTTAAGGGCATGGAGACGGTCAAGGTCGCCAAAGACAACACGTCCATGTTTAATGTCATGAAAAACAAAGATGTGCTGGTACACCATCCCTTTGATGCGTTCACACCTGTGGTGAACCTGTTGTGGCAGGCGGCAAATGACCCTGATGTGCTTGCCATCAAACAGACCATTTATCGCTCGGGGACTAACTCAGAGATTGTTCAAGCCCTAGCCGCTGCCGCTCGCAACGGCAAAGAAGTGACTGCCGTCATCGAGCTTAGAGCTAGATTTGATGAAGCCAGTAACATCGCAGTCGCCAATATGCTCACCGATGCCGGAGCCATTGTGGTGTATGGGGTGGTCGGTTATAAGACACACGCCAAGCTCATGCTCATCGTGCGTCGAGAAGACGGCAAAATCCGCCGTTATGCTCATCTAGGCACGGGCAACTATCACGCTGGCAACGCCAAAGCCTATACCGACTATGGGTTGTTTACCGCTCACGAAGAGATTTGTGCCGATGTGGCAGGCGTGTTTGGGCAGCTGACAGGCATGGGCAGACCATTGCCGTCCCATCACATCATGCATGCCCCCTTTACCCTGCATGATGGGCTGATACGCTTGATTGATGATGAGATTAATCACGTCAAAAACGGCAAAAAAGGGCGTATCATCCTAAAATGCAATGCCATCACCGAGCGTGGTATCATCAACAAGCTTTATGAAGCAAGCCGTGCAGGGGTGGAGATTGACCTGATTATCCGTTCCATCTGCTGTCTGCGTCCACAGGTCAAGGACTTGTCGGAACACATCCGTGTACGCTCTATCGTGGGGCGGTTCTTGGAGCATACCCGTGTCTATTATTTCCATAATGATGGCGATGAAAAGCTCTACTGTTCGAGTGCTGACCTTATGGATAGAAACCTGCTACACCGTGTGGAAGTGGCGTTTCCGATTTTGGATGAGAAGCTCTTTAAACGCATTTATGAAGACGGGCTGATAAACTACCTTGGCGATAACGTGCAGGCGTGGGAGCTAGACGGGCGTGGTGAGTGGAACCAAGTCCATCATGACAAAGATGGCACGGACATTCATGATGCTCAGCAGTGCCTATTAGAAAAAATCTGTGAGCGTGCCTGATGGATTGTTATTGTGGCTCGGGCAACCCTTATGCGTTGTGCTGCCAGCCTTATCATGACGGCACACCTGCCCCCACCGCCGAGCATCTTATGCGGTCAAGGTTTGGCTCTTTTTATCTAAAAAATGTGGACTATATCATCGCCACCACCGTGCCAAGCCAGCAAGATAGGCTTGACAAATCCGCCTTGCAAGCATGGGCGGACGGCATGAACTGGACACGCCTTGACGTGATAAGCCATAACAAAGTCGGCAAACGCCACGCCCAAGTGCATTTTAAAGCCTATTTTGACAATGGGGACGGCGAACAGGTACATGATGAATTATCCGCTTTTGTCAAGATAGATGAGCGGTGGTATTTTCTTGACCCAACCGTGCCTGTTATGCTCACCAACAAACAGCCGTGCCTGTGTGGCAGTGGCGAGAAATTTAAGGCGTGTTGTGGGAAGTTTTTATAAATATTAAAAAACCGTTCGTGGTGAGCCTGTCGAACCACAACGGTTTTCTTTGTACTCTTCGACAAGCTCAGGGTGAACGGAAAACTAGTTTTGCAGGAAGTTTATAACAAAAAGGTGTATAATACGCCTTTTTCTTTTGCCTAATTTTTATGAAATATATTGTTAAACTCCACCCCGAAATCATGATGAAAAGCGATACCGTGCGTAAACGCTTTGTTAAGATTTTGGCAGGAAATTTGCGTAATGTCCTAAAACCCCTTGATGAGACGGTGGCGGTCGTCCAGCATTGGGATTATATTGAAGTGCGTCATCGCAATGAGTCGGCACGCCCCATACTGCTTGACAAATTGCAATGCACGTCAGGCATTCATCATATCCTAGAAGTCGAAGAGTCGCCTTTTGCCGATTTGCATGATATTTTTGAGCAAACCTTGCCCAAGGTCAAAGACACCCTTGAAAACAAAACCTTTTGCGTGCGAGTCAAAAGACGTGGCACGCACCCATTTACGTCCATGGACATTGCCAAATATGTGGGCGGTGGGCTAAATCAAGCGATAGCCAGTGCCAAGGTACAACTTAAAAACCCCGATATTACCGTCAAGATTGAGATTGAACACGACAAAATGCTCTTTATCAAGGCACGCCATGACGGCATGGGCGGATTTCCCATGAGTACCCAAGAAGATGTGTTGTCGCTTATCTCGGGCGGATTTGATTCGGGCGTGGCAAGCTATGAATTTATCAGGCGTGGTAGCCGAGTGCATTATTTGTTTTTTAATATGGGCGGTCGTACGCATGAAATTGGCACCAAGCAAATGGCGTACGAGCTTTGGGAGCGGTACAGTTCATCGCACAAGGTACGCTTTACCACGGTGGATTTTGAGCCTGTGGTGGGCGAAATTTTGACTAAGATTGATGACGGTCAAATGGGCGTGGTCTTAAAGCGAATGATGATGCGTGTGGCAAGCCAAACTGCCCAAAAAAACCGCATTGAAGCGGTGGTAACAGGCGAAGCCTTAGGACAAGTAGCAAGCCAAACGCTCACCAATCTTGCCATGATAGACAAGGCAAGTGATGTGTTGGTGTTACGTCCACTCATCACCAAAGATAAGGCAGACATCATCGCCACCGCCGAAAAAATCGGCACGGCAGACATCGCCAAATCTATGCCCGAGTTTTGTGGGGTCATCTCAAAAAGCCCCACGGTCAAGGCGGTGGAGCATAAACTCATCGCCACCGAAAGCGAGTTTGATTTTGGCGTATTACAACACGCCATTGACACCGCCATGACCATTGACATTCGCACGATAAAAGACCAAGCGAGCGACACCCACGCCATTGATACGGTAAGCACCATTGGCAAAGATGATATAGTGATTGACATTCGCACGACCGATGAGACGGACGATGACCCTCTTGACATACCGCACATTTGCATTCCGTTTTATAAACTTGCCACAGAGTTTGACAAATTGGATAAAGCCAAAACTTATCTGCTGTATTGCAAAAAAGGCGTGATGAGTGGTTTGCAAGCGGTGTATTTAAAGGATAAGGGTTGTGATAATGTTAAGGTGTTAAAATTATCATAGCATTGGATGTTATTGTAAAAAACGGTAAATATCATGTTTGCCGTTTTTATTTTATCCACAGGGCGGTCATCATGTCATGAGCGTGAAACATGATTGTCATATTGGGAGATTTGGCAAAAATTTATGATATAAGTGATTGATTTTAAATAGGAAAAATTTGATAAAAAACTGTATAAATTTTATCCAATCAACTGCCATTGCTGATTAATCATGGCGTAACGCCCCAAATTTTAAAGTTATCCACAGGCTTATCCACAGATTTTGGGGAAAAGTGGGGAAAAGGTGGAGAGATGGCAGGGGATTTTTAAAAATATGATAAAAATCAGAAGTTTGGGATGATATTTTAGGATGTAAAACAACTGTTTTAATATCAAATGAGATTTATTCTTGGCGATGTTTCACGGCTATGTGATGGCTTAAAGTGATGATGGGCGAAAAGTGGCGAACAAATCACAACAAAACAAACAACGACCAAAAAGCAGGAGTGTGCTACAATAATTTGATAAACATCATCTACTAAACCATTAAAGGAAAAATCATGTTGCCCACCAAACCTGCCAAATCCTTGCTGATTGGTATTATTGCTTTGTCCGCTCTAAGTGCTTGCACCATTACACCCACGCCCACAAACGGCACAGCACCGACAACCGTCAGCCAAATTCGCCTTGATGACTATCTGGGTAAATGGTATGAAATCGGACGCTTGCCCATGTCATTTCAGGACAAATGCACCCACAACGTAACCGCCACATACAGCTTAAAAGACAACGGCAAAATCAACGTCCTAAACGCCTGTGCCACCAAAGACGGCATGGCATCGGTCAATGGCGAGGCGTACGCCACCGATGAGACCAATGCCAAGCTGCGAGTGAGCTTTTTACCCAGTTTTCTAAAAAAATTACCCATCGGCAAAGCCAATTATTGGGTACTGGCAAGCGACCAAGACACAAGCGGACGCTACACATCCGCCCTAGTTGGCACGCCCAACCACAAATATCTGTGGGTGCTGTCTCGCACGCCCACGCTGGATGATGCCACTTATGAGCGGTATTTGGGCATTGCCAAGCAAAACGGTTATGAACTGAGCAAATTTACCAAAACGCCACAGAAATAAGATGGTTAAAAAAGATGGTTTTGTTGGTTTTTAATATACCCAAGAAACTTTAAAATTACTACAAACGCAATGATGTTTGGATGTAGGGGCGTGCTGTGCACGCCTATAAAACTGATGGTATTAAAGGACGTGCAGAGCCAGTCTCTACAAACATGTGGTAAATATCAAGTTTGTTAGATGTATTCTTTCAACGTCTTTTTAAACATCTTTATCAAGCATTAAGGAATCTCATGCACCACGTTTTTGGACATACGTCCCCTGATACGGATGCTCTTGTCTCGGCATTTGCGTTTGCCCATTGGCTAAATGCCCAAGGCACATCAGCACAAGCATACCGTTTGGGCGAGCCGAACCTTGAAACGGCATTTGTGCTTGCCCGTTGGTTTGAGCGTTATCCTAATGATGAGTTGCCCGCCAAGCTCCTGCCGTATCTAGACCCAGATCGCCCGACCGACATTGTGGGGCAGGGCGATAAAGTGGCACTGACCGACCATAACGAACCTGCCCAGTCTATCAAGGCTTTGGCGGAGTTTGACATTCGCTATGTCATCGACCATCACAAGCTTGGGCTGACCACGCCCACCCCTGCTTATGTGCGTATCCATCCTGTGGGCTGTACTTGCACCATTTTGTATGAGATGTTTACCCAAAAGGGCGTGGACATCACCGCAAGCATGGCATGGCTCATGCTCTGTGCCATCATCTCGGACACGCTAAATCTTAGCAGTCCCACGACGACCGATGATGACCGTCTTGTGGTGCAAAAGCTCTGTGAACTGTGTCAGATGAGCATGGCGGATAAAGATAAACTGGCAGATGAGATGTTCTCTGCCAAAAGTGATGTCAGTCATCTGTCTGCCCGTGATATTTTGCTGATGGACTATAAGAGCTATGAGTTTGGGGCGACGACATGGGGCATTGCAGGGATTGAGACGGTCGCTCCCAATCAGATATTTGCCAGAATTGATGAGCTAACAGCCACCACCAAACTCATTCAGGCGGAAAAAGGCGTGGATTATCTCATGATTGCGGTGGTGGATATCAAGGAGCAAATGGGCTATGCACTTGCCCATGACCCTGCCCAAAATGTGATTATCTCCAAGGCGTTCGGGGTGGACTGCGATGATAGGGTCTTTGCCTTGGCAGGCGTGGTCAGCCGTAAAAAGCAAATCGTCCCTGCTTTGGAGCGGTATTATCAGTTGCAGGCTTAGGCGTGCTTGTTGCTATCTGTCATGGATTGATGTCTGATTTATATGCCTGATAAATAGCCATAAAAAAGACCTGATGTGATTCAGGTCTTTTTACATGTTTTGGCTGTTTTTAGCTCGTCTTTTAGCTTGCTTTGGTGCATTCGATAATGACGGTATCATCTAGCGTGGTGATTTTGGCTTTATCGCCGTCAATGGTTAATGCCATGCCCTTGTCGTCGCCAGCAATGCTATCATCAGAAGTAAAGCGTCCTTTGGTTTGTACGTCTTGGGCTAGGTCATAAGTGATGTCATCGGTGGTTAGATGAGCTTCGATTTCGCCTTCGTGGTTGTGAACAGCGATGTGGGCAGTTTTGTCACCACATTGGTATTTATCGCCATCGGCATGGTGATGATGTCCATGCTCGCCATGAGCATGGCTGTGGTCGTGAGCATGTTCACTGTGTTTGTGGTCATGGTCGTGTTCTGCATGGTCATCGTGGTCATGGTCATGACTGTGTTCGCCATCTTTGTGTTCGTGGTCATGCTCACCATGAGCATGGTCATGCGTGGCGGTTTGTTCGGTAGTAGTGGTTTCTACCTGTGGTTCGGCAGGGGTTTCTTCGGCTTTTTGGCAAGCGGTCAGACCCAAAGTGATTGCCAAAGCGGGGATAAGAATTTTTTTCATGAGCATACCTTTATAAAATTAACTGTTTGAAATGGGAAAAACTGATACATTATATCATATTTTAGCACGTGGTAAAGGGGTGTTTGAATTTTGCTCTATTCGCCCCTTTGTCCAAAACTTATCAAACTACTGGCGTGGTGTATAAAAATACCCCTTATCATCAACCCGATAAATCACTTCATTTGGCTCATTGCCGTTATTATCCACGACCTTAATCTGCTCTTTTTGTAAAATGGCAGTGATGTCAAAATCAAACTCCCTGATACCATAAGTGCTAATAAGCAGGCTATCTATGATGTGATGATTTTTATCTATATTGATAAGATAAGTTTGTAATAAATCCCGATTTTGTTTCATGCTAACCACATAACTTTTAATGTCTTTTTGATAATGGTATAAACCTAGCACATAAATCTCTTGGGCGTTGGGATATAACCCTGCAAAGAATTTGGCTTGCTCTTTATTTAGATGACCATTTTTAGGAATGATGTCTTGATAATTACCAAAATTGACATCGATGTTAATATTTTCATTGCCTGATAAAGATTGGGGCTTGATGTCAATATCAAACTTTTTAAAAGCAGGGTCGTCTTTTAACGTGATTTCATAAACTCTAATATGCTCTTGGTTATTATCATCGGTGCGTTGCTCGACAATATAAGCATGGCTTTCATTTAAAAATACACTACCATTATAATAACAAAGACCAAAGGATGAATGTTCATCAGGCGGTATCAATGCATTAAAAATATCATTAAATTCAATGATTTTTACCCATTCGCCGTTAATGCGTTTTTGGATAAAATAAGATGAGCATTCTTGACCGCCAAAATGACCAATCAAGCGGTATTGCTTATTGGGCGATGAGATAGACGCTTGGTTGGGATTGCCCACGTGTTCGGTGCTTTTGCCGGTATTTAGATTGTAGCTGATATCGCTTGAATGACCGCCTTCTAATACCAAAATATTTTTATTGTCATCATCATAAGCATAATAAGCAACAAATCTCCCTTCGGGGTTATCTATCACACCGCCATTTTTAAAATGAATGCGTTTGATACTGCCGTCCGAATTAAAATCCACAATGCCTTTTAATAGTTTTTTAACGCTTTTTAAATCATCAAGGGGCATAAAGCTAATGCCAAAATTGGGATTGCCATGAGTTAATTTTTCAAAATCTGTGGGAGAGATTTCACGAATGCTAATGGGATAATCATCTTTGTCAAAGCCATGTTTAAATAATGGCGATGTCTGTTG
>NZ_JADFBZ010000066.1:0-13576 GCF_015223095.1 Moraxella sp. K127
TCTTGCCTGTTTTATCAACAAAACTCCATTTACCATTTTGCTTCACCCCTGCTAGACCTTCTAAAAAGTTAAAAGCAAAGTCATATTGAATAGGAATAATCACTTTGCCTGTTTTATCAATATATCCCCATTTGCCATTTTGACTTACTCCCGACAAACCTTCTTTAAAATCCAAAATATCATCATATTGAATAGGAATAATCTGCCTGCCATTTTTATGGACAACTCCCCACTTATTATTTTTTGCCACTTTTGCCAAATCATCCACCAAGCAACTCACAGTATCATACTCTGACATCTCTGGCATTTCACACGCCAAAGCAGATAAGGGCAAAAGGGATAGGGTGATGATAAGGGGGTTTAGAAATTGTTTCATAATTGTTTCCTTGGTTAGTTAATGCGTTTGCCTGTTGTGTCTATATAAAAGGTTTCGCCGTTTAATGATACTTTGGCTTTACCATTGATAAAAACCCAAACATAATCATATTGAACAGGGATAACCACTTTACCTGTTTTATCAATAAACCCCCATTTGCCGTTTTGTTTTACTCCTGCCAAGCCCTCTGAAAAGCTCCAAACATAATCATATTGAATGGGAATAACCACTTTACCTGTTTTATCAACAAAACCCCATTTGCCGTTTTGTCTTACTTTTGCCAAGCCCCCTGAAAAGCTCCAAGCATTATCATATTGAACAGGGATAACCACTTTACCTGTTTTGTCAATATATCCCCATTTGCCGTTTTGTTTCACTCTTGCCAAACCATCTGAAAAATTCTGAGCATCATCATATTGAATGGGAATAACTAATTTGCCAAAATCATCAACAAATCCATACAATCTATCTCTTGATACTTTAATTCTATCAGCAGTCTTAAGTTGCATCCCATAGGAATTCTCAGATGGTGTATAAATTCCATCATAAGGCTTCTTGTTGATGATGTTGGTTTGATTGTCCATAAGATAATAATCGTAATAAAAAAACTGATCCTCTTTGACTTTTTCTAACAGAATCAAATTTTCTGATAAGCGTTCGATATTTTTGTATTTGATGGGTATTATGGCATGATTATTTTTGTTAATCATGCCATATTTGTCGTTTAGCCTAACAATGGACAAACCATGTCTAAACCTGCCTGCCGAGTCATAATCCAGTGGAATGACTTCTTTTCCTGTATCATCAATAAAACCGTTTTTGCGGGTTTCTTTGTTATAAACAACAGCCAATCCCTCCGAAAAATCTCCAAGATAATCATAAATAAAAGGCGTGAGTGGCTTAGCTTGACTGTCAAACAATCCAAATTTTGTGTCTTTTGTTGCCCTTATCAAACCCCCAGATAAAAAGTCAATTTCTTGGTAAGAAAAAGGCAAGATAATCTCTCCTGTTTTGGTAATAACCCCTTTGTGATTGTCATCGGCTTTTGCAATAAATAAATCATCAGTTGCCATGCTAAGATATTTATATTCTGGCTTAACAACAATTTTACCATTTTTATCAATCAGCCCATAACGGTAGCTTAAATATTTGGTTGGTTGTCTTTGATGTATTTTTGCCACACCATTGGGCAGTTTTTGTATAAAACTATATTCAAAAGGTAAAACGATATTGGAATTTTTATCAATTAAACCAAATTTATTATCTTTTCTGGCTAATATCAAATCTTGTGAAAAATACTCCAAAAGACTGTACTCAACAGGTATGATAACTCCCTTTGTTTTATCAATCCAACCAATCTTTTTATTTTGTGTTACTTGAACGATATTATTTGAAAAATCAAAGATATCATCGTAATCGGTGTATATGGTTGGTTTACCTGTCCGGTCAATGAATTGCCATTTGCCATTGCTTTTTACGCCTGCCATGTTTTGATGAAAAGAATGTATTTCATCATACAAAAAATCAATGATAAGTTGGTTATTTTTATCAATAAATCCCCATTTGTTATTTTTCTTGACACCAATTTTATTTTCAGACACATCCAATATATCATCGTATGATAAAGGAATGATGATGTGATTGTTTTTGTCAATCATGCCCCATTTGCCGTTTTGTTCCACACTTGCTAAACCACCCTGCAAACAACCCACATGATTATATCCCGTTACCTTTGGCACTTCACACGCCAAAGCGGATAGGGGTAAAAGGGATAGGGCAAAAATAAGGGGCTTGATATTTATGATGATTTCCTAAAAAGTATGGGTTTATCATAATCAATTTAGGCGATATTGACAAGCGTGTTTTATTTTTCCCATTAAGAAAAGATACATCAACCAAACCGCTATTTATTTACCACTTTTAAAGATTTATAATGGGATAAATTTTAAAAACATCAGGTATTTTTATGATTATCCCTAGACTGTCGCACGAGCGTGGTTTTGCCGAGCATGGTTGGCTAACCAGTCGCCATAGCTTTTCGTTTGCCGATTATTATGACCCTAATTTTATGGGCTTTTCTACCCTTAGAGTCATCAACGAAGACTGGATAGCCCCAAGCATGGGCTTTGGTATGCACCCACACAAAGACATGGAGATTTTGACCTATGTGTTGTCGGGGTCGGTCGCTCATAAGGACAGTATGGGCAACAGCGAGACCGTGCCAGCAGGCGAGTTTCAGCTCATGTCAGCAGGGACGGGCGTGCGTCATTCGGAGTTTAACCCAAGCGACACGGACGAGCTACATCTGTACCAAATCTGGATAATGCCCAATCTCATGGGCGTAACCCCACGCTATGAGCAGGCAAGATTTGATGACCATATGGGCGGTACGCTCATCCTGTCGCCCACAGGGGAGAGCGGGTCGTTTGTGGTGTATCAAGACATGAAGCTGTGGCGGTATCAGTTGGACGGCGAGCAAGTCGTGAGCCTTGATAAAGGCAGAGCCTACTGGCTACAAGTCGCCAAAGGGTCTGTCATGATAAATGGTACACAGTATCAAGCAGGCGATGCGGTGGCGATAATTGATGAGAACCAAATCATCGCTCAAAGTGATGAATTTGCAGAATTTTTGTTGTTTGACTTGCCGATGTCGTAGATTTGGCATGGCGTTTTTACTCTTTTTATTGACCTTAAAACAGACAAGTTTGGCTTGTCTGTTTTTTGTTTGGGTTTTTGTTTAGGATTTAATTGATGTATTTAAAATGAATAATATTTAACCATTTATCAACAGTTTTCGCCTTGACAAAAA
This sequence comes from Moraxella sp. K127, assembly GCF_015223095.1. Lineage (NCBI taxonomy): Bacteria > Pseudomonadati > Pseudomonadota > Gammaproteobacteria > Moraxellales > Moraxellaceae > Moraxella > Moraxella sp. K127. The sequence goes on from NZ_JADFBZ010000066.1 coordinate 3,186, forward strand.
TGATTTTTAATCACAAAATTACCCAACAATATGTGTGTCCATTTAGGGTGTGCCTACCATGACAATGCTTTTTTAACAAGCCATGTCAAATTTATTGTCATATAACCCACACTATTTATTATTTATTTGCTTGTTGTTTATATTAGATTATGCTAATATAAATGCCGATATATTATTACACTGGTGAGCCTATGATTACCGAGTCTTTGGTAGATGTCTCACGGCTACAATTTGCCGTAACAGCATTATTTCACTTTTTATTTATCCCCCTAACGCTTGGCATGACATGGCTGTTGGTCATCATGGAGTCGGTGTATGTCATCACAGGCAAAGAGATTTGGAAAGACATGACCCGCTTTTGGGGTAAGCTCTTTGGCATTAACTTTGCTTTGGGGGTTACCACGGGCATTACGATGGAGTTCCAGTTTGGGACGAACTGGGCGTATTATTCGCACTATGTCGGCGATGTGTTCGGAGCCCCACTTGCCATTGAAGGCTTGATGGCGTTTTTCTTAGAATCCACGATGGTCGGGCTGTTTTTCTTTGGTTGGGAGCGAATGAGCCGTGTGCAACATCTCATCACCACCATACTCATGGCACTGGGGACGAACCTGTCGGCTCTGTGGATTTTAATTGCCAATGGCTGGATGCAAAATCCTGTGGGGGCGGAGTTTAACTACCAGACCATGCGAATGGAAATGACCAGTTTCGCCCAAATCCTGCTAAACCCTGACGCTCAAAATAAATTTGTCCATACCGTCTCGGCAGGCTATGTGGTCGGAGCGATGTTTGTGCTGTCGGTGTCGGCTTGGTATCTGCTCAAAGGGCGTGATGTCGCCTTTGCCAAACGCAGTTTTCATGTGGCAGCCGCCTTTGGTTTTGCGTCCATTTGTAGCACCATTGTGTTAGGCGATGAGTCGGGTTATTCTATCGGGCTGGCTCAGCAGACCAAACTTGCCACCATGGAAGCGATGTGGGAGACCGAGCCTGCCCCTGCCGGCTTTAATGTCGTGGCACTCATCAACGAAAAAGAAGAAAAAAACGACTGGGCGATACACGTCCCCTATGCCATGGGTATCATCGGCACACGCTCGCTGGATAAAGAGATATTAGGCATTCATGACATTAAGGAGATTAACGAAGAGCGAATCGTCAGCGGTATCTTTGCGGTCAGTGCCTTAGATGAGATGCGTGCGAGCATGGCAGACGGCAAGGCGGTCAATCCTGAGACATTAGCACAGTTTGAACACCACAAAAACGATTTGGGTTTTGGCTTACTGCTCAAAAAATACACCCATGACGTTACCCAAGCCACCCCCGACATGGTAAAATCCGCCACCAATGACACCATTCCTAAGGTAACACCCATGTTTTGGACGTTTCGTATCATGGTCGGTTTGGGCTTTTTGATGTTGGTGCTGTTTGCCTTATCGCTATTTTTTACCATTAAGGGCAATTTTATGGAGAAAAAATGGCTGTTAAAATTTGCTGTCATCATGCTCCCTGCCCCTTGGATAGCTGCCGAAGCAGGTTGGTTCGTTGCCGAATATGGTCGCCAGCCGTGGACGGTGTATGGGGTATTGCCGACACATTTGTCGGTGTCCAACATCGCCATTAGCAATGTAATATGGTCGCTGATTGGCTTTGTGGTGTTTTATACCATTTTGTTTATCATTGAGATTTATCTGATGCAAAAATACGTCCGTCTGGGCCCTGCCAGTCTCGGCACAGGGCGGTATTTTGGCGAAAAAAGCGACAAAAACATCATCAACCCCAATGAATTTAAAGGAGTATAACCATGCTATTTGATTATGAAACTCTAAAATTCATCTGGTGGCTCATCATCGGTATCTTGCTCATCGGCTTTGCGATTATGGACGGTCATGACATGGGCGTGTGTAGTCTGTTGCCCTTTGTCGGCAAAACCGACAAGGAACGGCGTGTGGTCATCAACACCATTGGGGCTCACTGGGAAGGCAATCAGGTGTGGTTCATCACGGCAGGCGGGGCAATTTTTGCCGCTCTGCCCTTGCTGTACGCCACGGCATTTAGCGGGTTTTATTGGGCGTTAATGGCGGCATTGTGGGCGTTGTTTTTTCGCCCTGTGGGGTTTAAATACCGTAGCATGGTCAAAGATGAACGCTGGCGGACGGCATGGGATTGGGGACTGTTTATCGGCTCGTTCGTGCCTGCCTTGATTTTTGGGGTGGCGTTTGGCAACTTGTTTTTGGGCGTGCCATTTGGTTTTGACAATCAGCTTGTCTCTACTTATACTGGCTCGTTTTGGGGTTTGCTGTCGCCCTTTGCCCTGCTCTGTGGTCTGGTGAGTGCCTTTATGATGATAACCCAAGGCGGGGTATATTTGGCTCATCGCACAGTCGATGACATTCAAGCTCGCACCAAAAAATTAACCACTATCTCTGCCGTCATCATGTCGGTGCTGTTTGTATTGGCAGGCTTTTGGGTGGCAAACCTTGACGGCTATGTCATCACCAGTTCGGTGGACAAAAACGCCTTGATTGACCCCGCAAGTAAGACCGTCATCACCGAACAAGGGGCGTGGCTTGCCAATTTTAAGGCAAATGGGGCATTGTGGGCGTTTCCTGCCTTGGGTGTCATCATGCCTATCGTGGCGGTGCTTGTCATGAAAGCAGGACGCACCTTGACTGCCTTTGTGCTGTCTAGCGTGGGCGTGCTTGGGGTGATTATGACCGCAGGCGTGGCTTTATTTCCTTTTTATATGCCGTCATCGTCCGACCCCCGTTCGAGCTTGACCGTGTGGGACAGCACGTCTAGCCAGTTTACACTCATGGTCATGGTCTATGTGGTGGTGTTTATCCTGCCTGTGGTGGTCGGCTACACGAGCTGGGCGTATGCCATCATGCGGGGCAAGGTTACCAAAGCTTACATTAAAGAGAACGAACATACACTATATTAGGAGATAACTCATGTGGTATTTTGCATGGATATTAGGATTGGGCTTTGCCGTACTGCTGGCGATTATCAGTGCCGTGTGGGTAGAGTTTGAAGACAGCCGAGAAGAAGCGTTCTATGGTAAGGATAAGGAGCGGGATGGGTAAGGTTAATTCATGCTTTTTATCAATTCAAATCGGATAGGAGACTGTCCGATTTTTTATTTTTATCCGCAAAAGTCATCATCAATAAAACCGATTTGGTAAATAAAAATTATCAATTACCGCTTGACGCACCCCCCCCCCGACGATATATAATACCCATTTGTCTAATTCATGGATGGGTAACTGTCATGTTAAAAAATGTTTTTGCCAAAATTCTTTTGGTGTCTTATTTATTCTTGTTTGGTGGTATTGGCTTGGTGGGCATGCACTTTTTTAGCAATCACAATGCCAGTACAGGCGGTGGCATACCCGCAGAGTCCGCCCTAAGTGTGGTTGAAGGTAAAGTGGTTGAAGGTCGTGATGTTACCTTAGAGACCAAACGTCGCCGTGGACCAAACAGCGCCGAGCAGTTTTATGAGCTGGACGTACAGCCAACATCAGGACAGATGGTCAAGCTACGACTAGACCATGATTTGGAGCAGTCTCGCATTGAGAGCGTCCTAGAAGAACAAATCACCGCCAAATATGATGCCACTGATGAGAACATCACTTATGACATCGTCATGAATGGTACAGGGGTCATCACCTACCAAGAGATGGCAACCAAAGCCCAAATCAAAGCGGACAAACAAGCTGAGTTTTTTGGCGATGATGCGATGTTGCAGGCAGGGATTTCATGGATTATCATGGGCATGATTGGCTTGCTTGGTCGTCATCTGCTTACCCGTAGTCGCAAACCTGCCAAGACCCCAACTCAGGATAATGCCTAATTTTATTTAAATTTCGTTTAACCCAAAGGAGATAACTCTCATGAAAAAAGCAATCCTACCACTGAGCTTGGTTGCTCTATTGACTGCCTGTGGCGGTGACAAAACAGAAACCGCCCCGCCAGCACCAACCACAGCCGAAACACCAGCAACGCCAACAACACAACCTGCCCCAACCGAGCCTGCCGTTGATGTCGCCACAGCAGAAGAGACTCCTGCCACAACCGTTCATCCCTTGACAGATGCAGCAAAACTACAAAAAGTTCAAGATGAACTGCTGGCACTGCCCCAATTTGCAGGCAAGGAGTTAAAATTCTTCCAAGGCGTTAATTTTACTGACATCCAAATCAGCATTGACATCCAAGACCCCGACAAGCCTGAGAATATTGATAACTACATCTACAAATGGTCAGACGGCAAATGGAGCGAACCCACTCCTGTTCAACTCTCTGGCGGTGGCGATTTAGAACCAAACCTAACACCAATGCACGACTTGCGTTTTGCTGACGTAGCGGACAAATTCATCAAGCTATACAACGAAACAGTGGAAAAAGACGACTTGACCCCTATTGAAGAAGTGCCAAGCGTGGTGAGTTATGTGTTGTTCGTGCCAAACCAAGACCGTTTCTGGCAGACATCACTAGATACTGACCGTGCCAAAATGTTGCTACGCATGAACACAGACGGTACTTTTAGAGAAATACTAAAATAAAACTAACAAAACAACCTAAATTAAAATCGGACGGGAGACTGTCCGATTTTTTACCGTTCAATTTTTATAACACCAAAAACCCTGCCAGCCGACAGGGTTTTTATCATTATGCCACCATTTTTTGCGGTTCTTTTTGGCGGATAAAGGCATACAGCACGCCAGTTACCACGCTGCCAACCGTGATAGCCACCAGATACATGAGCGGTTGTGAGACGAACGGTATCACAAACAGTCCGCCATGCGGTGCTTGTAGCCCGATACCAAGCCCCATAGAAATCGCCCCTGCCAACGCCCCACCGACCACAGACGCGATAATCACACGAGCAGGGTCAGCCGCCACAAAGGGCAACGCCCCTTCTGAGATAAAGCACAGACCCAGCACAAAGGACGCTTTGCCAGCGTTACGCTGATTGTCATTAAACTTATTTTTGGCAATCCACGTCGCTATCGCCATGCCAATGGGCGGCACCATACCCCCTGCCATTGCCGCCGCAATCGGTGTAAACACCCCTGAGGCAATCATACCCACCGAGAATGTATAGGCCGCCTTATTCACAGGACCACCCATGTCGGTACACATCATCGCTCCCAAAATCAGCCCCAAGATAATGGCATTGGTGTCATTCATGGTTTTTAGCCACTCGGTTAGGGTGGTCATGAGTGCCGCCACAGGCGGATTAATGGCATAGACCATAAGCAGACCGACAATGAGCGAACCCAATAACGGCAATATCAAAATCGGCTTTAAGGACGTCAAACTGGCAGGTAGTTTGACGACATCATTTAAAAACTTGACCGTATAACCTGCCAAAAAGCCAGCAATAATACCACCCAAAATCCCCGCCCCTGCGGTATTGGCAAGCATACCACCAATCAAACCCACCGCCAAACCGGGGCGGTCAGCGATAGAGTACGCCACATAGCCGGCAAACACCGCAATCATCAAGGCGAATGCACCGCCCCCACCGATGTCCATGAGTGCTTTTGGTAAGCCAAAGGCAATGCTCTCATCTTTGAAGGCTTCCACGCCAAACATAAAGGACATGGCAATGAGCAAACCACCTGCCACCACCAATGGTAACATATGCGACACGCCTGTCATTAGGTGCTTATACAGCCCTTTTTTCTCATCGCTCTCGCCTGCCGTGCTTGCACTTTGGGTGCCACCATAAACGCTTGCCTGCTCAAAGGCTTTGGCAAATTCTTGCTCGGTTTTTTTGAGTGCCAGTCCTGTGGACGTGCGGTACATTTTTTTGCCACTAAATTTGGACAAATCCACGTCAATATCCGCCGCCACAAACACCAAATCCGCCTGTGCCACTTCGTCTGCCGTGATGGCATTACCCACGCCAACCTGTCCACGGGTCTCTACCTTGATATTCCAGCCCTGTGCTTTGGCATAGTTCTCAATGGCTTCTGCCGACATAAAGGTATGAGCCACCCCTGTCGGGCAAGCGGTTACCGCCACGATGTTACGCACCGATGAAGTTGCCGACTTTAAAACCGCTTGGTCGGTTTGGGTAGGCGTAAGCAGTGTCTTTAAATAATCCACATCGCCAAATTTGGCTGAGTCAAGCTCGTGCTGATTTAGATAAATGACCTGCTCGGTGCTGGCTCGCTCATCATCAGTGATGACAATGCTCACACCATGAGCGGTGTTTTTGTCTGTGGTAAATTGTGCATCAATGCCATTTTTTTGCAAACTGGCAACCAACTGCTTGGCAATGAGCAAGCCATAAGCAGAATTATCCGCCACGCTAATGGCATAAGTTTTGTTTGTCATAGGGTTTGCCTATTTTTATTTTTAAATTTTAATGCTTAACATGGATATGATTAAGACAGTTTTATCAAGGTAAATCAATCCGCCCCATAGCCAATTTTTTAAAATGCGTTTTTAAACTGCCTTCAACTTAGATTAAGCTAATTTTTCCACAGCAACCTGCTCAATTAAGTCATTTAGCACGTCCTGCTCTGGCACTTTAAAGCCAATGATAGAGACCGCATGAGCCGATAACGCAGTGGCACGCACCAACGCCGTCTGTGGCTCGTCATTGGCTAATAACCCAAAAATCATGCCTGCCACAAAGGTATCGCCTGCTCCGACTGTGCTTTTGATTTTCATGGTTGGCGGAACGGCACGATACAGCTCACGAGTCTCGCCATGACGTCTTAGCCAATGCACGCCCCGCTCGCCCATAGACACAAAAATATGCTCAATATCACTGTGAATCTCATCAAAAAGTGCCACCTGCTCATCTAAGCTCTCAACAGGCACGCCAAAGACTTCGGTCAGCTCATCGGTGTTAGGCTTGATGAGCCATAACGGATAACGCATGGCGATTTTTAGGGCTTCACCACTGACATCAACCGCCACTTTATCATGAATGTCGGTCAAAACCGTCAACAAATGGTCAAAATCCGACAAACCAAAACCTGTCGCCAAACTGCCAGCAATCAGCACCGCATCACAGGTAGGGGCAAGCTGTGCCACCTGCTCAAAAAAGTGCAGTTTGTCGGTCTCGGTAACCACAAACCCTTGTCCATTGACATCTGTGGTACGCCCAATGCCATAATAATCATCGGTAAGCTTAATGTTGGTGCGAGTAATGCCTGCCACACGCACAAAGTTATCCGCCACTTGACCCAAATTTTCGCTGTGATTGAGTGCTTCACGCTCGCCAAAGAGCCGATTAAAAATGCCGTCATTATCGCCACCTAAGAACCCTGTGGCAACGGTATCCACACCCAAATCCGCCAAAATCTGAGCCCCATTTAGCCCCTTGCCTGCGGCGTCCATTTGGCTAGATACGGCACGATTGACCGCTCCTAGTTTTAATTCGTCCAGACTGACAGTTAGGTCAATGGCAGGGTTTAGGGTAATGCAAAGTACTTGTGTCATCTTAGGATTCCTTAGCAACGGTCAAGGCACGCACTTCGCCAGCACTGGTGCAGGCTAGGGCTTTTTTGGCAAGGTACTGGCAATCGGCAAAGTTTAGCTCACGCACCACCGCCTTGGCAAGGGCGATACTGCCTGCCGACATGGACAGCTCGTCCACGCCCAGCCCCACCAGTATCGGTATGGCTCGCTCATCGCCTGCCAGCTCGCCACACACGCCCACCCATTTGCCGTGAGCGTGGGCGTTGGCAACGGTGTTTTGGATAAGTCTTAGCACGCTTGGGTGCAGACCGTCCGCGTCCTTTGAGAGCGTGGCATGACCACGGTCAATGGCAAGGGCATACTGAGTCAAGTCGTTGGTGCCAATGCTAAAAAAGTCCACTTCACTGGCAAACACATCCGCCATGACCGCCGCACTTGGTACTTCTATCATCATGCCTACTTGGAGCTTGTCATGGGGGTGGTCGGTCAGTACTTTATCTAGTATGGCTTTGGCATCGTGCCATTCTTCTAATCTGCCTATCATGGGAAACATGATAGGCAAATCACGCCCCTTGGACGCCTTAATCAAGGCGATGAGCTGATTTTCTAATAAAGCAGGCTGTCTTAGGGTCAAGCGAATGCCACGCACCCCCAAAAATGGGTTGTCTTCAAACGGCATGGGCAGATATGGCAAAGGTTTATCGCCACCGACATCTAAGGTACGCACCACGAGCGGGCGACCGTCTAAGGCATCAAACACCTGTGTATAATCCGCCACCTGCGTGTCAATATCAGGCACGCTCTGATGACTCATGAACACAAGCTCAGTACGCAGTAGCCCCACCGCTTCCGCCCCACTCTCCACCGCCATCTTAGTATCATGAACATTACCCAGATTGACGGCAATCTCCACCTGATGACCATCTTGGGTAATGGCAGGATTTAGGGCGGTTTCACTGGCTAGGCGTTTACGCTCCGCCCAGCTTGCTTGCTCAGCTTTGGCGACCGCCACCATCTCATCGGTTGGTGCAACCACAAACCAACCTTGACCGCCATCTATCAGCACCTGTTCGCCATCGTTAATGTCAAGCACGCCCTTGCCCGCCCCCACAATCGCAGGAATGCCCAACGCTCGGGCAACAATCGCACTGTGCGAACTGGCACCGCCCACCGCCGTGATAATCCCTGCCACTCGTGCAGGGTCTAGGCGTGCCACATCGGACGGTAGTAGGTCTTCTTTGATAAGCACATACGGCTCATCAGGCTCGGCAGTGAGTGCTTGTCCTGTCAGCTTGGCAAGCACTTTTTGTCCGACATCTCGCAAATCCGCCGCTCGCTCGGCAAGCAGATGATTGGCAACGCTCGCCTGCACTTTTGCCAACTGCTCAATATGAGCGTGCCACGCCGCCGCCGCCGATAGCCCATCATCAATGCCATCTTTTGCCCCGTGCGTTACTTCTTCATCATCAAGCAGAGCCACATGAGCGGTAAAAATCTTGGCAATGGACATTTTTTTGGCGTGCTGTACAAAGTCGGTCAGCTCTGCCTTGACCGCCCCAATCGCCTGTTGCAAGCTCGCCCACTCGCTCGCCTTATCGCCCCCTTGCACCGCATAATCAAAGCGTGTTTGGCGTGCCACAAATGCCACACCATGAGCCAGCCCTACTGACGCTGATGTGGCGTGCGTGCGTTCGCCTTTGGTGATAATGGTATTATCGGACAAGTCAAGCACAGGGGCAGGTTCATGATTTTCTTGGCTATTTGCTTGGTTATTAGTTATCGGTGTTACTTCTTCGCCCAGTCCGTCTTGTACCGCTTGGATAAGTTTGGGGAGATACTCGGTTGCATCGGTATTCGGCTCGGCGATGAATGTTAGGCTCTGCCCCCGTGTCGCCCCCAGTGAGAGCAGTTTGGTTAGGCTTTTGGCGGAGACATACGCCCCATTATCCACCGCCACTTTTAGCTCGCCTGTCGCCCCTTTGGCAAGCTCGGACAAGGCAGTGGCAGGACGTGCGTGCAACCCATGAGCATTAAGCAGTACCACACTTGCCGATTGCCAATGCACGGCACGCTCGGCACCAAGCCACTCGGCAAGCTCGCCCACGCTAAGGGCAGTCAGCTTGGCATTAAATTCATCATTTAACAAAACATCGTACACCCCTGCTAATGCCTGCTTATCGGTGTGGCGATTGCCAGCAATCACTGCCAACGCTTGCACCGTCTTATCCTGCCATGCTAGGGCTTTTTTGGCAACCACCAACGCTAGGGCAGGCTCGGCAACCAGCTCATCATGCTCTAAGGTTACACAGCCCAAATGTGATGACAGTTGCACAAAGGCAGGACGAATGCCAACCACCCCTGTTATCTTGCCTTGATTTTTTAATACATTGACCGCCACGCCATACAGCTCATCGATATCGCTGGCTACTACTTCGGTTTTTAATAAATTCTCATGCACCAAAAAGCTGGTTTTGTCGTGTGCCTTATCGCCATTGATGATTGCGATGATTTGCTCTGGCGTCTTAGCGTTTTTGATGTCATCTGCCACATCATCGCCAAGCGTGCGAGTCAGTTGCCTTAAAATGGACAAATGCTCATCGGATTTGGCACAAATCCCCACCAACAAATACGCTCGCTCGCCGTCATCATTCCACACCACGCCATCGGCAAAATGCACGAGTCGCACCCCTGTTTGTTGCACACAAGCACGTGATTCTGGCGTGCCATGCGGAATGGCAATCCCCTGCCCCAGATAGGTACTGGTCTGTGCTTCACGGGCTTGTAGTCCCGCAAGATAATCGGCAGTCGCCAGTCCGTCTTCACTCAATATCTTGGCAAGTAGGGATAAGGCTTCGTCTTTATTGGTAGCCTGTGCATTCATACGCACGTCAGTGGCGGTGAGATTTAACATAGATTTCCTTATAAGATAAAGGATAATTTAAAATATTTTTTAATGG
>NZ_JADFBZ010000067.1:0-12946 GCF_015223095.1 Moraxella sp. K127
AGGTTTACCCTTATTTATTTTATTGTTGTTCAATTAAAAATAATTTTGATAATATTGACATATAAAAAAGGAAAAAGCAAGATTCGCCCAAGTGTTTATCTTACCACAGGACTTGTAGGGGTGTGTTGCACACACCCTTGATGATACGTTGATATTCAGGGCATGCACAGCACACCCCTACAACTTCACTCAAAGACATCATTAATCAATAATATTAATTACCAATAAAAAACAAGCCCAATTTGAGCTTGTTTTTATTTTTAAAGCAATAATTATTTAAAAATAATCATGTTTATAAATTATGCCTTATCAAAGTTTTCTTGGGCTTTATCCCAGTTTACCACATTCCAAAATGCCTTGATGTAGTCTGGGCGTTTGTTTTGGTATTTTAGGTAATAAGCGTGTTCCCACACGTCAAGACCGATGATTGGCGTGCCTTCACAGCCTGCCACGTCTTTACCCATCAGTGGGCTGTCTTGATTGGCAGTTGAGACAACGGCAAGTTTGTCGCCTTGCTTAACCAACCACGCCCAGCCCGAGCCAAAGCGAGTGGCGGCGGCTTTTTCAAATTGCTCTTGGAATGCTTCTACTGAGCCAAAATCACGCACGATGGCGTCTTTTAGCGAGCCTTTTAGCTCTGTGCCTGTTTTTAGGACTGTCCAAAATAGGCTGTGGTTGGCGTGTCCGCCTGCGTTGTTACGGACGGCAGTTTGTTTGTCGGCAGGCAGTGCAGATAGATTGGCGATGACTTCTTCGGCAGATTTGTCCGCCCATTCAGTGCCTTCTAGGGCAGCGTTGGCGTTATTGACATACGCTTGATGATGGCGAGAATGGTGGATTTCCATGGTTTCTTTGTCAAAATGTGGCTCTAATGCGTCATAGCTGTAACCTAGCTCAGGCAGGGTAAAAGACATGATAATTCCTTAATAAAATTAGGGTTAATGTTTGTACAAATCATTGATTTGTCCCATCAATATAAAGGCAAAATTGGCAAATTTCAAGTGCTATTTTATCAGTTTACAAAAAACCAATCTAATAAATAATTATCATTATCAAAACAAAATCAGTACTTATTTTATCACTGATAATGGGGTTTTTTGAACATTGATAACATCTTTACATTTTATAAAACAGATCTCCTTCCAAACTAAAAATAAACCCCTATAAATACTAGGGTTGAAGTTTTTAAAAACCCATAAAAATACAATCATCTTTTGCATAATTTTTACCATGCTTCAAATAAAAATGCTACAATACCCCAAATTTTAACACACACTCATCATGGCAAAAAAATCCTCTTACGTCTGCCAATCCTGTGGAGCCAATTACGGAAAATGGTCAGGGCAATGTGCCGACTGTGGCGAATGGAACACGCTCACCGAAGCCCCCAATGTCGCCATGCCTCACCACAAAAAAACCACCGCCAAATCCGCTCCAAAAACCGCCAACTATGCAGGCGACAGCTCTGGGGTCATGACCCTTGCCAATGTCGGCTTTTCGCTAGAAACTCGTATGCCCACGGGCTTGGGCGAGTTTGACCGTGTGCTTGGCGGTGGGCTTGTGGCAGGCTCGGTGGTGCTGATTGGGGGCGACCCGGGTATCGGCAAATCCACAATCCTTTTGCAGACCGCCATTAACATGGCAAGTAGCGACTCGCTCGCTGGCTCGGCTTTATATATCACAGGCGAAGAGAGCCTGTCGCAGGTTGCCATGCGTGCGGTGCGACTTGGGCTACCGACCGACCGCCTAAGGGTGCTTGCCGAGACCAACGTTGAGACCATTTGCATGGCTCTCACCGCCGAACAGCCCGCCATTGCCGTCATTGACTCAATCCAGACGCTTTTTACCGAAGCCATACAGTCCGCCCCTGGGGGTGTCGCTCAAATCCGTGAATCCGCCGCCGTCTTGACACGCTATGCCAAACAGACAGGCACAGCACTGTTTTTGGTGGGACACGTTACCAAAGAAGGGGCGTTGGCAGGGCCTCGTGTGCTAGAACACATGGTGGATACGGTGCTGTATTTTGAAGGCGAGTCCGATAGCCGATTTAGAATGATTCGTGCGGTAAAAAACCGTTTTGGGGCGGTCAATGAACTGGGTATTTTTGGCATGACTGATACAGGCTTAAAGGAAGTTGCCAATCCGTCCGCCATTTTTTTGAGCCGATATGACAAGCCCATTGCAGGGTCGGTGGTCATGGTCAGCCGTGAAGGCACACGCCCTTTGCTTGTGGAAGTTCAAGCGTTGGTGGACGACTCACAAGGTCAGCCCAGACGTATGGCGTTGGGGCTTGATTATCAACGCCTGTCCATGCTCCTTGCGGTCATGCACCGTCATGGCGGTATCTACACAAGCGGTCAGGACGTGTATGTCAATGTCGTGGGCGGGGTCAAGGTCATGGAGACAGGCTCGGATTTGGCGGTGCTGATTGCCTGTGCGTCCAGCATTAAGGAAAAACCGCTCCCTGCACGGCTGTGTGTCTTTGGTGAAGTGGGACTATCTGGCGAGATTCGCCCTGTGCCAAACGGTCAAGAACGCCTAAAAGAAGCAATGAAGCACGGCTTTACCCACGCCATTATCCCCAAAGCCAACGCTCCCAAAACAGGCGATAAAAATTTTGCCAAAATAAACATCATTGCCGTGGATAGACTAGATGATGCGTTGATAAGGGCGTTTGAGCTTGCGTAGATATAAAATTAATCCTTGCAATCTTCACTCCACGCCTGTTTTTCAAAATCATAAAAATAACGACAATAAGGCATTTTAAAATCTGAATAATAAAGCATTGCGTGGGATTTTTTGTCTGGTTCAGAATGCCAATGATGATAACGGACTTTTGGGTTATTGATGATTAGGCTTTCTTTATTTGGGTAAGTTTGGTGAATTTTGTGGTATTCTGTAATTTCTTTGGCAAGGGCTTGACCGTCAGTTTGTGATTTAGTGTTTTGATAATTGGCATTAAATTCAGAGCCAATGACAAACAATGTCCCCACTATCATATTGATACAATGGCGTAAAATAAATTGCTTAGTTAAAATAAGCCGAGCCGTCCAAATAACAAGCCCAATGGTGATGATAGGTGTCAGTATTGCTCCAAGCAAGCCAATGTTGCTAAAAAAATCCATTAGAGTTGCAACTGCCATTAAAATAACAAATAATAGTGTATTGGTTGGCTTGCTATTTTGGGTGTATAAAATTAAAAAATGCTGAATAAAGAAAAAGAACGCAAAAAATGCCAATGTAAATAAAACAGATGATAAGTCAATCTCTCCTTGATTTTTGATATTAATAAAAATAAAAAGACCAATTGTCCATAAACTTGCGGATAAATGTTTTAGCCATTTATGAGAATATTTTTGGTTGTTAATTGCCAAAATAAAACTCAATAAAGGCAGAAATAAAAATGCAAAAAATATCACTTGCCAGTATAAAAATTTAAATTGACTTATTAAAAATAACATACCAATCAATAAAAGATTGGCAATAATAAATTGCCATAAAGTCAAATTTTTTACGGCAAGATTTAATGTATTAAATATGATTTTTCTTAACATAATTATCTGTTAAATCTTTGTCATAGATGGTCTTATATGGTTTTAATATTGGACTATGGTGTAATGGTTTTTTAAATAAATACAACCCAAACCATAAAATCAACTTGACGGTTTGGCTGTCTTTATCGTATAATTTTTTATATTATAACTTTTGGCAAATCATTATGCAACCCTCTTGGCTCTCACGATTGATGTTATTTGGCACACAATATAGCCTTGTTATTGTCTTATTGGTTGCTTGGCAGGCGGTCATTGGGTTTGGTTTTATTCCTGATTATTTATTGCCATCGCCTATACAAATCATTAAGGCGTTTATTGATGATTTTTATTTACTCATGGGTCATGCCAAATATACGCTGATGACGGCATTTTTGGGAACGGTTATTGGGCTTTTACTAAGTTTTGTATTATCCATTTTAATGGATTTTTCCAAAAAATTTAAAGAAATCGTTTACCCTGTTTTACTGCTCAACCAAACCATTCCAACCATCGCCATCGCTCCGTTATTGGTGATTTGGCTTGGCTATGGTATATTACCAAAAGTGGTGCTGGTGGTGCTGTCGGTATTTTTCCCCATGACGATTGCACTTGTGGACGGCTATAATTCGGTACAAAAAGAGCAATTAAATCTTTTTCGTTCATTAAAAGCAAGCCATTATCAAACTTACCGCCATCTAAAAATACCGTCCGCCATGGGATATTTTTTTACAGGATTAAAAGTGGCGTTGTCTTATGCCCTTATCTCGGCGGTGGTGGCAGAATGGCTTGGTGGTTATCATGGGCTTGGGGTCTATATGACCCGTGTGCGAAAATCGTATGAGCTGGATAATATGTTTGCGGTGATATTTTTTATCAGTTTTTTAACGCTTGTATTATTGGCAAGTGTTAAATTGATTGAAAGACAAGTATTAAAATATCAATATTTAAAATGATTTGGTTCTGGTTTAAAAAGTATGCTATTAAGAAAACCGTTCGTGGTGAGCTTGTCGAACCATAACGGTTTTCCGCTACCCTTCGACAAGCTCAGGGCGAACGGAAAACCTAGTTCAGCATACTTTTTGAACTACTGCCAAATGATTTTTTATTTTTAAAAATTAGCATGATTTATATTAAGGGTTATTTTAAATTATTTATAAAATAATTTGTAAAAATTATTGATAGGTGTTAGGGTTTGTATCACGCACCAATAGACTTCTTTCCAAACCCCGATTTTTGTGGATTTTTAAAAACCTCAACCCCAATACTTATAAGGGTTTATTTTTAGTTTGGAAAGAGATTTAATATATTATTTTATTTAAAAGGTGTGTGGTACGCACCTTGCAATACTAAATTTTAAATTTAAAATGCCTTTAAATAATACCATCAAATCAAACCCCTAATTAACCCTTTAAAAACCATTGCCAAACCTACGCATTTCATTTATAATAAAAACCTTAGTCGGGGTGCTTTATTTTTTTTAAATAACGCTGAGATGATACCCGTGAACCTGATACAGTTAATACTGGCGTAGGAAACTAAATGCTTGATTTACCTGATGTTTTTGTCGGCTTGACTGTATTTGCCTTTGGGTTGCCCCAAGGGTTTTTTATTGACATTGAATGGAGTTGTTATGTTAAATCAGTTAAGCCCAAAATTATTATCCGTCATCGCCCTTGGAGCAAGCCTATGTGTGGCAGGGTGTAACAAACCTGCCGACACGTCCGCCAAGCCTGCCCAAGAGCCTGCCAAAACCGAAAAGCAAGAGCTTATCATCGCCCTAGACTGGGTACCCAACACCAACCACACAGGGCTGTATGTGGCACTAGATAAGGGCTATTTTGCCGAGCAGGGCTTTGATGCCAAAATCGTTCAGCCGTCCGAAGACAGTACATCCACACTGGTGGCGAACGAGCGTGCCGATTTGGGTGTGTATTTTCAGCCGAACATGGTCAAACGCCTAAACAAAGGCGAGCCGATTACCGCCATCGGAGCCATCGTTCAGCACAACAACGCAGGACTGTTGTCGCTCAAATCATTGGGAGCAACCACGCCAAAAGACTTGCACGGCAAACGCTACTCAACATGGGAAGACCCTGTGGACGACAAAACGGTCGCAAGCCTTGTCGGCGAGCCACTAAACCCAATCCCTGGGGAGAGTACGGACGCAACAACCGCCTTGCGTATGAACCAATTTGACTATATTTTGGCGTATTATAGTTGGGACGGCATTCACGCAGGACTCAAAGGCGTGGAGACCAATTTCTTTTATCTAAAAGACGCAAATCCTGTGTTTGACTACTACTCGCCCGTCATCATCGCCAACAGCAACGAGCTACAAAAAGACCCCGAACGCTACAAAAAAGCCATGACCGCCATCAGTCAAGGCTACACCTATGCTAGTCAGCACGCCAATGAAAGTGCCGAGATTCTTATCAAGCACGCCCCCGAGATTAACCCCGAGCTTGCCAAAGCCAGTCAGCAATATATGTCAGGGCAATATCTGGCAGAAGACGGAAGTTGGGGACGGTTTGATTATAATCGCTGGGATAATTTCTTTAAATGGGTGTACGATAATAAGCTCATTGATAAGCCATTTGCCCCACAAGCAGGGGTTAGCAACGATTATTTGCCTAATGATGCAAAATGATGATATTGATTTTGTGATTAACTAATCTAAGCAATATTTGTGTAGGGGCGTGTTGCACACGCCCTTTGTACGTTCTATCTTAACCCTAATACGATTTCAAATACTCACTATAAAAAGGACACCCCATGACCGCTCCAACCGCCAAATTGCAACTTGTTGATATTCATCATGAATTTGACGATAAGCCATTATTTGCTAAGTTGAATTTGACCATTCATCAAGACAAAATCGTTGCCATTGTTGGGGCAAGTGGCGTGGGTAAGACGACTTTGTTTAATATCGCCTCAGGGCTTATCATGCCAAAATCAGGCAAGGTCTTGATAGACGGCAAGGATAGCACAGGGCAGGCAGGGGGCGTGGGGTATATGCTCCAAAAGGATTTGTTGTTACCCTTTAAAAGTGTATATGACAACATTGCCCTGCCTTTGACCTTACAAAACCTGCCAAAATCCGCCATTCATGACAAAATCATGCCCCTACTACCTGCCTTTGGGCTTGATGAACTACACCACAAATACCCTGCCCAGCTCTCAGGTGGACAACGTCAGCGAGTGGCACTACTTCGCACGTATCTAAGTAATGATAGCCTTATGCTTTTAGATGAGCCATTTTCGGCACTGGATTTTGTTACCAAAAATCAGATGTATGACTGGTTTGGGAAGTTTCAAAAAGACAAGGGGCTAACTTGCCTGATTATCACGCATGACATTGATGAAGCGATTTATTTGGCGGATGAATTGTATGTATTAAAGGGATTTCCTGCCACGCTGGCTCATCATTTTATCATTGATAAATCGCCACATTTTTTGCAAAGTGTGGAATACCTAAACCTAAAACAAGATGTGCTTAGAGCGATACAGAGCTAAGTGGTTGTATGAATTTAAATGCCCCCAATAAACACCAAACCCACACCAAATTAAATTTTACTCTTAGTTTTCCATTTTTAAAAACGTATTTTTAAAATTTTGATATTAAATCTCTTTCCAAACTAAAAATAAACCCTTGTAAGTATTGGGGTTGAAGTTTTTAAAAATCTACAAAAATCAGGGTTTGGAAAGAAGTCTATTGAATAATACCCCCACAAGCCCCACATTACACCTTTGGCAATTTGCCTGATTCGCCACTTTTTCCTTTAATAATTTATAAATAATAACCATGTCTTTATTTCGCTACTTTGAAAACCGCCTAAACCCCTACCCCGACAGTCCCATGCCTACCCCCGACCCCAGTCAGCGTGGGTTTTTTGCGTTTTTGTGGGCGTGTACCGAAGGGGCGAGATTTTGGATTGGGGTGCGTATCGTGCTGTCGATACTGCTTGGGATATTTAGCTCGCTGTTGTTTGCATGGGCGGGCGATGTCGTGGACTGGCTGACCGTCTATACCCCCGAGACTCTATGGCAAGAAAAAGGGGCGACCATTACACTGATTTTGGGACTGTGCGTGTTGTCCATTTTTGGCGAATTTATCGGCAACTTAATCCGCTTTCAAGTGTTACAAGGGGTCATGCCGATGCGACTGCGGTGGTGGTTTCATAAGCACATGCTTGGGCAGTCCATGCAGTTTTATCATGATGAGTTCTCAGGGCGTGTCTCCGCCAAAGTCATGCAAACTGCCCTATCGGTGCGTGATACGATTATGACGATGGCAGAGATGGTGTCGTTTGTCGTGGCGTATCTGGTGACCAGTGGCGTGATTTTATTAGGGCTGGATATTTGGCTGTTTTTGCCATTTGTGGCGTGGCTGATTTGTGTGGCGTGTATGATGAAATTTTTCTTGCCCCGCCTGCGTGAGACCGCCAGCAACCAAGCGGACGCTCGTGCCTTGATGACAGGACGTGTGACTGACGCTTATGCCAACATCAGTGCGGTCAAGCTGTTTAGTCATTCTAATCGTGAGCTGTCCTACGCCAAATCCGCCATGAGCGAGTTCATGACCACCGTCCATGCCCAAATGCGGTGGGTGTCCATACTAGGGACGACGACCGAGACGCTCTCACTGATTATGATAGTCGGTAGTACCGCCATCGGCGTGTACCTGTGGATGATGGGCGAAGTAAGCGTGGGGGCGATTGCGGTGGCAAGTGGTATCGCCCTGCGTCTAAAAGGCATGATTCAGTGGATTATGTGGGAGATGGCAAGCCTGTTTGAGCATATCGGCACGGTGCAAGATGGCATGAGAACACTAACCACGCCCCACGCCATCACGGATAGGGCTGATGCTGGCGAGCTTGTGGTAGCACGGGGCGAGATTGCGTTTAAAGACGTAACCTTTAACTACGGGCGTGGCGAAGACAGAACCGCCCTATTTGATAAGTTCAACTTAGCCATTCAAGCAGGCGAGAAAATCGGCTTGGTCGGTCGCTCGGGAGCAGGTAAGTCTAGCCTTGTCAATCTATTACTGCGTTTTTATGACGTGAATGGGGGCAGTATCAGCATTGATGGGCAGGACATCAGTGCTGTCACTCAGACATCACTACGCCAAAACATCGGCATGGTCACCCAAGACACCGCCCTACTGCACCGCACCGTGCGTGAGAACATCGCCTATGGCAGACCTGATGCCACCGATGATGAAATCATCGCAGCGGCACGCCTCGTCCACGCATGGGATTTTATTCAAACCTTAGAAGACAAACATGGCAACACCGGACTTGACACCGAAGTGGGCGAACGTGGCGTGAAACTCTCAGGCGGTCAGCGTCAGCGTATCGCCATCGCTCGGGTCATGCTCAAAAACGCCCCCATCTTACTGCTTGATGAAGCAACCTCTGCCCTAGACAGCGAAGTGGAACACGCCATCACCCAGAGCCTAGATGAGATGATGAAAGGTAAAACGGTCATTGCCATCGCTCACCGTCTCTCAACCATCGCCAGCCTTGATAAGCTCGTGGTCATGGACAAGGGCGAGATTATCGAGATGGGCAGTCATGACGAACTCATCGCCCAAGACGGGATTTATGCCAACCTATGGGCAAGACAGTCGGGCGGATTTTTGGGTGAGATGTAAGCAAACATACTCAACTACACAGTGTAACACAACCGACAACCCTGTAACAATTTACCACCAAAACAACGCCCAATACATATAGATGATTAAGGTAAATTTCTTATAATTTTTAAAATTTACCTTGATTTTATTTTTAAGATTTTTAAAAGAGAACCCCATGAAAACCCTACCCTTTTACAAAGTAGCACTTGGTGCCATCGCCTTGACCGCCCTGCCTGCCATGGCTCAACTAAACATCCAAACAGGCATCGCCCCTGCCATGCGTGGTGAACTAACCACGCCCATCTCCCACGCCAACACCGCCAATCTACTTGGTCAGTCTGTGGCAGGCGTGCCATCCATCAATGCCAATATCTCTAACATCAATCGTATTCCCACCATTACCATCAATGCCAACCAAAGCGGTAGTACCCGCCTTGATGTGAGCCTGATTGATGATTTTATTGACGATGTCTCGCCCAATGCTCGCCACTATCCACCGAATTTCCCCAATCGCACTACTGAATTTGTCACAGGTGAGAACATCAAATATCTCTCTGACTGGCTAGAACCCTACGCCAATGCCAATGATGCCACCCTTGATGTCATCTTGCGTGCCGCTAAAATCAACGGCATGGCACGCAACTTAAACATCGGCACCGACTATACCCAACGTGCCAATAAATACATGGCAAAAGCCGTCAATCTCGCCCCCAATAATGCCGAAGCCAATTTCCTATATGGCATGATGATTAGTGAAGGCGGTGGCTTTATTGAAGGGCAAAAATACTTACAAAAAGCTGCCAGTCTCGGCTATGTGGAAGCCGAGCAAAGTCTTGCCCAAGCCGAGCTACTGGCGGACAACCACGCAGGGGCATTGTCTCGCCTAAGAGCCTTACAAAGTCAGCACCCGACCAATACTCAGATTGCCGAGCAGGTTCGTATCGTTGAAAATGGCGGTTATTATATTTGGAACATCAAAAACGACAACATCAATGTTAAGCCATTGCAATTAGCCAGCAATCAATAAAATACTTGCTAATGCTTTAAAAATAAATCCATCAAACATTCCTTTTGATGGATTTTTTGTGTAAAATTATTGGGGAGACATTAACACAACAAGACCTGTATGAGCACCAAACTTACGCTAAGCACCCTAAGCCTTGCCCTAACGCTTATCATCACAGGGTGTAGCACGCTTCACAAGCCCAAACAAATCCAATCCAAAATCATCGAAACCCACCGTGCCAACATCACCACCCGCCCACAAATCAGTGCCGTGGCAAGCAGCATCTTACTGTCATCAGGTCTGACCCAAGATGAGTGTATGAATGCCTTTGATGACTGTTTGGACAAGGTCAAAGAAGTACTTGCCTTTGGCAATCCGCAAGTTGCCGTCAATGACCGCCAACACCAACACATCGCCAGACCCACCCTTGCCCTACTCTCCGAGTTATACTACACCAAAGCCCTAAGCCTTGGCGAGCAGGACGCTTGCCAAAGCCCCACTCGCCCACCACTAGATCCCTATTATGCCAATGCCCCGCTGTCCGCCAGTGAGCAAGCTGATGAGCAAAAGGAACGTCACGCCTGCCTATCCGCCAAACGAGACGCCATTAAGGCAAGCATTAACCACAGCTATGCCTATCTGTTTTATGACAGCTTGACAGGACAACAGACCACATTACCCCTAGTCACCGAGAGCGGCATCAAGGCTCAGGACTTGTACCATGTGGCGAGCAACGCCTTGATTGGCGAGCTGTACCAAGTCCAAAACGGGGCTTTTGCCGATGCTCGTCAGCAGGGCTTTCATCTCACCCCTACCAGTGACTACGGTCACATCCTTGCCAACAGCTACCACGGCGATGACATCACCGTCAATCTCTACCTTGCCAATGACCCTGACTACATGGCAAATCTAGATGAACACCCACACAACCAGCACCTGCTCTCTGACTTAGTCTCAGCTTATGACTCACGTTTGGCAGACCTAAACACCACCAGTAGCCGGGCAGGTCTGGGCGTGCCTTATGTGGGCGTGCTGTCCGACCGCCCAATGATTACCCTACGAGAACTGGTTGGTCAAAATACATCCACCGAACCACGCACCAATCACGCCACCGACAGCCCTAACGCCAATCCTGCCGATAACCCAACCAATAATCCAACCGACAACCCAACCAAAGACATCAAAGCAAATAACCCCCTGCTTAGCCAAGACCTTGACAGCATCGCCAGTCGCATTCATTCCACAGGGCACATGCTCCTAACAGGCGTGGTCAAGCCCCAAGGCACGCACTTGTCCGATGTGCTGTCAGCAAACGTGCTAGACGTGCATTTTTTCAACCCTTATAAAACCAAAGACGTTGAGATTTTGGGCAAAAATTACCCCCTATCGGCAAACTTCTCAGCAGGGTATGCCCTATGGCTTGCCGAGAACCAACTACAAGGCGTGGGCATTTTAAACATGCTAAACAAAAACACCGCCACCCTGCCCCAACTGTTCATGCTAAAGCCCTACGACCCCAACCAAAAAGTCATCATCATGATACATGGCTTGGCGTCTAGCCCTGCCACATGGGTCAATCTCACCAACAATCTCTTTGCTGACCCCGTCCTGCGTGATAACTACCAAGTATGGCAAGTGTTCTACGCCACCAACCTACCCATGCTCGAAAACCGCTACCAAATCCGTGAAGTCATCGACACCGCCTACACACTCACCGACCCCAACGGCACTCACCCTGCCAGTCGTCATAGCGTGATTATCGGGCATAGCATGGGTGGTATCATGGCAAGAATGCTTGTCTCGGATGATGATTTATTGCCCCGATTGGATGATTTGGGAAAATTGGATGATTTGGACGAATTGGTTGATGCCACGCATATAGACAGCATGGATGATGGCGACCTAAATAAAATCACCAACAACCAAATCCGCCCCCACAACAATGCCGCAATCAGACAGCTACTGGCGGACACTTATCAAGAAGATTTTCACAACCGCTTTGCCCTACACGCCCTGCCACAGGTTGATACAGCGGTGTTTATCTCCGCCCCTTTTGCAGGCACGGACTATGCCGACCGCTGGTTTACCCGCTTTGCCCGCCGTGTCGTCCGCCTACCCCTAGACATCACCAAAACCGTGACTGGCACCATCATAAACAGCGGACAAGTGGACAGCACCCAACTCCAAAACAGTGCCATCGGCTCACTCTACCTACAAAACGGACCCAGCCAGCTCTCCGACCAGTCCGCCTTTATAAAACTTACCAAAGAGCTAACCATCAATGACAATGTCGCCTATCACACCATCATGGGCGACCGTGCTGGCAGTGCCGAGGGCTTACAGGGCAATTTGGTCGGGCAAAATCTCTCTGACGGCATTGTCCCCTATGACAGCTCCCACCTAGACGGGGCAGTCAGCGAAACAGTCGTCGCAGGTGGGCATAATATTCACGAAAACCCCAAAACCATTTTGCAATTACGCAAAATCCTACACGAGCATTTGGCACGTCATGGTGACCATGTGACAACAGATGTGGCAAATGATGAAAAATATGGGCAAGATAAAGAAAGTAGAAATCCCAAAATGGATGACATTGACGAAAAAAGTGTTGAAGAAGAGATAAAACCCAATCTCAATTAATATGGTAATTTTTTGGTGATTGGGTGGTTTTTGAAACGTAGGGGCGGAATCACATTCGCCGTTGATGAATCAATGACTTATATAAATTTGGGCTTTGGTTCAAAAAGTATGCTACAAGGAAAACCGTTCGTG
>NZ_JADFBZ010000068.1:0-12525 GCF_015223095.1 Moraxella sp. K127
TATTTTCGCCCTTTTTTATGTTTTTGGTTTCATGGAGTGCGTGCCACACATCTTTGATTGATAGTTATTGTAAATTGATAAAATAATATTTATAATCAAGGTTGGAAAGGCTTTGGTTATATTATTATTGACCCAACTAATGGAACGGGGGATTATCTCATTGATGGTGTGGCGAATGGGGGGGTTTGCTTTTGTTGTTGGTTTAATGATAGGTGTTCTTATACAGACGATTTTAATAGGAATACAAAGTAAGCTGTTTGTAGGAATTAGCGGTGCTGCAATTGCAGAGCTAACGATGGTATTAGCCCCAGTTGTTATTATGTTAACTATTTTAGTTGGTTTAATTTTAATTAATGATGATAAGAACCATACAGGATTAATCTGCTTAGGTGCTGGTATTAGTGCTGGAGTGGGAACAACAGCAGTTCTCGATTCACTGTTTTTAAGTAAAGTTTTGTATTCTGGAGCTCTTGGGGGTGCAATAGGTACAGGTTCTGGGCTTCTCGGAATAGGTTCTTGCTTTTAATAAGGTTTGTATACTATGACAACAAATGTTAAATTTTTATTACTACTTATTGTAACAATTATTATGCTCTATTGCATGTATACAGGTATGGGTGCACACTCTTACTTTTTCCTTATATACCCTATATTATCAATACTAATACTTTTTTTAGCAAGAAAATTAAAATAGATGCAGAGTGTGAGTCTAGTAAATCTTTAGCATTAACAAAAAAATGCTTTTGAGTTATTAATAAATTAAACAAACACATTTCTGACTTGTAATAAAGAGATTATTATTAATACATCTATTGCTATTGGTATTGGAGTTGCTATATTTGTATCTGTTAGTAGTATTGAAGTGGGTACAGTAGGTACAGGTACTCCAGTTGCTGTTTTAGTAGCAAGTTTTCTTGCAAGTTTAATACCTTCTACAGCACTAGCAGCAAATAATGAAGAATGCGAAGCAAAAATTCAATGCCCAAAGGCTAGTAAATTTCATCTAAAGACAATTGATGTATTTGGCTTCGAACATCAATACAAGGAAGAGTATGGTTTAAGTCCTGTTTCACATTTTGATATATGTGCATGCAAAGATGGTGCAATTGTTTTTGCTTCACCAGCAGGAACCTGCAATAAATCTGGGGCAACATATATCCCTAGCTACGAAAGATGGCAAAATCCAGTTGTATCATGGGAAAATAATTAATGATAAGATTTATTGAGATATCAGTATTACTATCAGTTGATGACTATGTCAATTTACAAAAAATTGACATGAATTCATTAAGAAATTTTTCAACTATTCGGCTTTCACGGAACAAAGAAATCTATATTTGTAAAACTCATAAATTAGATATAGATTTCAATTTATATACAAACATGTATAGTCTAAATGATCTAATTTATAACTATTTATTAGAATTTAATAAAATTAGCGAAATTTCACATTTATTTAAAAATTGGTCTAGTCTTTATATTATTTACGATAACGATTCTAATGAATATGAGTTAATAAATTTGGATAATAAAACCATAAAAAAACTCGCTGAATTAGGGTTAGCCATACAAACACATATTAATAATTTTGAATAACCTTAATAAATTTTAAACCCCACCACTTCCAAAAAAGGCTTATAAAAATCGGATTTGGTGGGGTCTAGCATTTGATTGATATAGTTATTACAAATTAATAAAATAATATTTATAATCAAGGTTTGAAATGCTTTGGTTATATCATTACTGATACAACAACTGGTATGGATGCTTATATGATTAGTGGTAGGTTTAATGGTGGGGACATAACTCTGCTAACTGGATTACAAAAAGTTTTTCAATTTCTTGGTTGGGGAAATGCTTTCAAAAGCCTACTAGCAATCATTTCTGGAACGCCTTCTGCATTTTTAGGAAGCTTAGCTAGAGCATTTTTTGCAACTTCATTTCTACTTGGAGTAATTAAGTTAGCATCTAACTGCAAATCAACCTTATTATCTGAAATTACTTTAATAGGTATGACAGTTTTAACTTTAGTTATCATAGGGAGTTGGTTTTATTTGCTGCTCCCGCTCTAGTAGTTCTACTTAGTATGTTCACTGTAGGATACGTTAATTCACAGTTAGTATCTAACGTAGTTAATACTAGAGTCTGCAAAGAAGGGTAATTCAATGAAAAATTACGGTGAAACAAGTATCAGAAAAGGTTTTTGGATAGAAGCTCTTCTATGGGGTATATCCGTGGTATTAGGATTAGTTTTTGGGATTACTCATATAATATTACTGTTTGTTTTTGGAATTATTCTAATAATGTTGCAAAATATGAAAAATGGTAAGTTAAGTAAGGCTGGAGTTTTTACTATTTTAATCTCTTTTTTTCTAGGTATTATACAATTTTATAAAACTAAATTATGAATCGGAATCTAACTTTTTTCCTACTCAGACTAATTCAATCTGGATTTGATAAGGACGATGATGCAAGCTGGCGTACAAAGCTACTTTGCCATTAACCAAGCCCAAGATACTATCACCACCAAACAACACAGTAAGATATGACTAGACTAATTTAAACCCCACCACTTCCAAAAAAGGCTTATAAAAATCGGATTTGGTGGGGTCTAGCATTTGATTGATAGTTATTGTAAATTGATAAAATAATATTTATAATCAAGGTTGGAAAGGCTCTGGTTATATCATTATTGACCCACAGACTGGCTCAGGGGCTTATCTCATTGACGGTGGTGCAATTGGAGCATTTATAGCTTTCTTCTTAGGTGATACTTTTGCTGAGCTGTATCAGGAGCTGTAAACAATTTATCTTGTAGAGAAATGCCATGAACAATATAAACAATTTGGATTATATCTTACTAATTATTTCTTCATTAATAGTTTCGTATTTTATTTTACTGAAATATAAGGATTATCATCAGAGCTTAAAGATTAAATATTATTTTCATTTTACCAATCTCATTTATTCGTTTTGTGGCATATTGTCTTTCTATTTGGCGTTGGAAATGTACAATCAGGCATTTATTCAATATAAAATTGAAGGATTAATGAAGCTATTTATCATAACAATTATTTCAGCAGTTGTTATGCCTATTATCTGGAAATCTAATATGCGTAAATATATGAAATAGCCAGTAAAAAGGGCGATGATGCAAGCTGGCGTACAAAGCTATTTTGCAATTAACCAAGCCCAAGATGTGATTGCTAAACAACATGGCAATGTGTTAAAATCCCCCTTTATGGCGTATGGTAGCTTTGCGACTTATATTCACCCAAATAAACGCTATGGTATTATTTTCGGGGGAAGTTTTAAGGGCATGATGATGGATATTGACCAATTAATGTATCAAGCGGTAAGTCGTGATAATGATAACAATGAGTTAAAAGGCTTTATCCAAAGTCAGGGGGTTGCTATCATCTATAACAATTGGAGGTAATGTCTTGGACTGGCATATATTTGGTAACGTCCTAACCAATTTAGACTGGATTTATATCATTCCATCAGCATTATTGCTTATAGCATTAGACATTAATAGAACTAGATACAAAAGCAATCCTTATGTTTGTATAATGTTAGTATTTATTTGGTTTATAACATTAGCTACTTTAGCAAATATATATCCTGTTTAATAATGAACTTTATGTGTTATAGTCAGATTATCCCAAAACTTAGCCTATCTAGCGGTGTGATGACGGATATCCGTGATAATGTGGCGGTGGGTCGTACTATGGCACTTGAAAAGACGATTAACTATAAGGGCTGGAAAGGCTCTGGTTATATTATCATTGACCCACAGACTGGGAGTGGGGCTTATTTAATTGATGGGGGTAATAATGGGGGGGGTGGGCTGCTTTATATAATGCATTGGGTATATTATTACAATTCTTTTCATATGTTGCAGATTTTTCCTCAAAGCTACTTCAAATAGCACAATACTCCAATGAGTTGAAAGGTGCAATTAGTGTTTTAGATGATGTTTTAGGAAAATATTTTGTTGTAGCACGATTTACCCAAACCATAGGTGGTATATTACTTGCTGAGTCGTAGAAAACCATAGGCTTTTGATATATGCTAATTATTATTATCATAGCAACAATCTTTTGTATCTATTCATTAAAATCTTACATTATTCAAAATATACTTAGTATGTTATTATGGGAGAGAATAGATATCTATGATTTGACAAAAGAAATTGTATTAACTGAAAGATTAACGCTAAAATCGGGGGTTATGGAGTTTTTTGAGCCTTGTGTTAGTTTTAATCTTGTATACAAAGGTCATGAGATTAATGAAAAATTAATTTTTCATAAAAATATAAACACAACAACACATAGACAAAGAGAAAATTTCTTACAAAGAATAGAATATATAACATTGTATATAAACCCTAGAAAACCTACTCAGTACTATATTGTTAAGCCAGAAACACAAATTCATTTTTTGTTACTTGGTGGTATGTTATATATTTTTGCATGGATACTAAATGCAATGGAAATATAGTATAATAATACAATTCTTTATAACTATATAATTTATATAAATTAATTTTTTATGTTTTTTTACATAAACCCCACCCTAACCAAAAAGGTTTATAAAATTCGGTCTTGGTGGGGTCTGACAGTTCATCGGCGATTTTATTTGCAAACTCATCGGTACTAGCCCCAACAGGGGCATAACTGCCCAACTCTGGCAAATTCACCAGTTTTGATAAACCAATTTTAATTGGCAGAATGGCAAAAATTTTGTATAATAAAAAAAACAATTGTATGCACTTATGAAATTTAAAACCATTCTCTCATCAAACGGCATTCACCGCCTACACCATACTTTTTTTATCCCCAAAGGCGACATCAACGCCACCTTGCTTATCGTGCATGGTATGAGTGAGCATAGTGGACGATATGCTGATTTTGCTCAGTTTTTAGCCAATCATGGTATTTTGGTCGCCACTTACGACCAGCTTGGGCATGGGCAGACGGTCAAGGACAAATACGAGCTTGGTTTTATTGATGAAAAACACCCCGTCCAAGCCCTGTGCAAAGACGTGGTCATCATGGCGGACAAATTAAAAGACAAGGCACGCACGCTGACCGACCGCCCCACCCCCCATTACATCATGGGACATTCTATGGGGTCATTTATCGTGCGGACGGTGTTGACCCACCACGCCACGAGCTTTGACGGGGCGATTATCATGGGGACGGGCAACAGCTTTGGGCTTATCAACCGCTTTGCCCTAACCACACTTGGGGTGATGAATTATGTGAATCCAAAACGCCCCAACGTCCGCTTTGCCACACTCCTAAACCACTATCTACTCTCGCAAATCCGCTCGCCCATATCGGCATCGCCTTTTGCGTGGCTGACCGAAAACACCGATAGCATCAAAGCCTTTGAAGCCGACCCCTTATGCGGTTTTGCGTTTAGCAATAATGGCTTTGTCGCCTTGCAAGCCCTTATCAAAAAAGCCACATCGCCCACATGGTACGCCCACACGCCCAAAGATTTTCGCATTTTGCTCATAAGCGGTAAAGACGACCCAGTCGGACGCATGGGGCAGGACATTGATGAACTACAAAACGAACTCATCAAAGCAGGGCAAAACGTCCGCACGCACCTATATCCCAATATGCGACACGAGCCACTGCATGAGACGGATAAAGATAGGGTGTATGGGGATATTTTGGGGTGGATAAAAAATCATATCATTGATAAAAACAATCAAAAATCTCAATAAAATCAGCTTAAATTATGCTAGAATAAAGCGTTATTTACTTCACTTAGGAAATTGTTATGTCTTTACAAAACATCATTGAAACCGCCTTTGACAACCGTGCCAACTTTGGGGCGAGCGACTGCCCTGCTGATGTGCGTTCTGCCGTTGAAGAAGTGCTTGCAGGCTTGGATAATGGTTCACTTCGTGTTGCCGAAAAAATTGACGGCGAATGGGTGGTTCATCAATGGGTCAAAAAAGCGGTACTGCTGTCCTTTAAAATCAATGACAACAAGCCGATTGAGTCTTGCGATTTACGCTTTTTTGACAAAGTGGACACCAAATTTACCGATTGGATAGAAGAAGATTTCAAAAACGCTGGCGTGCGTGTCGTTCCCCCTGCCGTGGCTCGTAAAGGCTCATTCATCGCCAAAAACGTGGTGCTCATGCCGTCTTATACCAACATCGGTGCGTATGTGGACGAAGGGACGATGGTGGATACTTGGGCGACCGTTGGCTCATGTGCCCAAATCGGTAAAAACGTCCACCTATCAGGCGGTGTGGGTATCGGTGGCGTGCTAGAACCCCTACAAGCAAACCCCACCATTATCGAAGATAACTGCTTTATTGGTGCTCGCTCTGAAATCGTGGAAGGCGTGATTGTCGAAGAAGGCTCGGTCATCTCTATGGGTGTGTATATCGGTCAATCCACCAAAATCTACGACCGTGAAACAGGCGAGATTCACTACGGACGTGTGCCAGCAGGTTCGGTTGTTGTACCAGGTAACTTGCCAAGTCCATGCGGAAAATACAGCCTATACGCCGCCATTATCGTTAAAAAAGTAGATGCTCAAACTCGTGCCAAGACCAGCCTAAATGACTTATTGCGTACTGAGTGATTTAAATAGCACGACCGTCTTTTTAAAACAAACCCCAAGAAGATGTTTGGGGTTTGTTTTTGTATTGGCGGTGTTTTTAGGGTTTATCAAAAAACACACTCCTAATCCGCAAAAACATCACGACCGCCAAGACAAGCCCCGCCACGACCACCACGCCTTTACTAATGGGAGCGATAAACTCTGCCACTTGTTCATAGTTCGCCCCAAGCACATAGCCGGCATACGCCAACAGAGTCGTCCAAATGGCAGAACCTAATGTCGTCAGCACCAAAAACGGCAACATCGGCATACGGTTCATGCCGGCAGGGATAGAGATGAGCGAGCGAATGGCGGGTATCATTCGCCCAAAAAATACCACCGCCTTGCCGTGTTTGTTAAACCAATGGGTCGCATTGGTGATGTCGGACGGCTTGATGAGTAGGTATTTGCCGTACTTTTCGGTCAGAGTGTACAGGCGTTTTTCATCAAACACCGTCCCTAGATAGTACAGTGGCAACGCCCCAAGCACCGACCCTGCCGTCCCTGCGATGATGACAGCAATGATGTTCATGTTGCCTTGACCTGCCGAAAATCCCGCCATTGGCATGATAAGCTCGCTCGGTATGGGCGGAAAGACGTTTTCCAAAAACATCATCAGCGTAACCCCTGCCAGCCCAAGCCTATCCATAATCGCCAAAATCCACGCACTCATGCTATCCATGAATACTCCCAATCTTTAAAAAAAGGTCTTATCATAACAGAAAAAATACTTTGTTGGCAAAGGTAAATTTGATATAATGGACAACCAACCCTTTATTTATGATGAGAGCCTTATGACCACATTTACCGAACAAAAAAATGCCGTAACCCACATTGACGGTGCCTTGCATGACAATGCCAATCTGCGTATTGGGATTGCGGTAGGGCGGTTTAATGGTTTTTTGGTTGAAAGTTTGGTAGAAGGGGCGTTAGATGCTCTGCTACGTCATGGCGTGCTTGGCGAGAACATCACGGTGGTGCGTGTACCGGGGGCATTTGAGCTACCCTTGACCGCCAAACGCATGGCGGTAACGGGCAACTATGATGCCATTGTCGTGCTTGGGGCGATTATCCGTGGGGCGACACCGCATTTTGACATCGTGGCAAGCGAGTCTGCCAAAGGCTTATCGCACGTGGCTCTACATCATGACATTCCTGTGATTAATGGCATTTTGACGACCGAAAACATCGAGCAAACCATTGAACGTGCTGGCACCAAAGCAGGCAACAAAGGCTATGAAGCAGGTATGACCGCCATTGAAATGGTCAGCGTGTTAAAGGCTTTATAATCTCTATCATATCAATTTGGCATTGTTTTACATTAAAAATGTCGGGGCAAATTGCAACTTGCCCCAAATCATAAAACAATGCCCCATTTTTTTATTTTCCCATTAAAAGATGATTTTAATGCAGTATTATTTTAAGGCTAAATATGACCACACCCAACCCCCAAAACGACCAATTTGACATCAACGAAACTGGCTACAAAACCAGCTACACCGCCATTCGCAAGGCTCGCCGTTTTGCCGTGCAGGGTTTGTACGAATGGCTGATGACCGATTATCGTTTTGCCACCCAAAGCCGTGATTTATTAGGCGGTAATGAGCCACATACCATTGTCGCTCGCACTCGTAGCGAAAACGCCATGCACACCGTGCATTTGGGCTATTATCATGAGCTGATGCGTGAGATTCCGATGAAAGCAGGCGAGCTGATTGTGGATATCGCTCGTTATCTTGACCGCAGTTTTGACCGCCTTGATATGATTGAGCGAGCGATATTGCTGATTGGGGCGTATGAATTAAAATACAGCTTGCATATTCCCTATAAAGTGGTGCTTGATGAAGCCATGCAATTAAATACCCATTTTGGGGCAACTGATGCTCATAAATTTATCAATGCCATTTTGGATAGATATGCCAAAGACGTGCGAGAATTGGAATATCAAGCCAACAAAGCTGAGAAAAAAGCCAAAAAAGAAAGTGAATAATGAAAAGGGCGGATAATTCTGCCCTTTTTTAAAACCATCAAACGGATTGACGCATGTCCGAATTTTCCCTAATCTACACCCATTTTAAACACGCCACCACACGCCATGCCAATACCGTTTTGGGCATTGGCGATGATTGTGCGGTAAGCCACATTCCGCCAAATAGCCAGCTTGTCAGCTGTGTGGATACGCTCGTGGCAGGACGGCATTTTGTTCATGAGACCGACCCGCACGCCATTGCCTACAAGTCGGTGGCGGTCAATCTGTCCGACCTTGCCAGCATGGGGGCAGCACCTTACGCCATTTTGGTGGGATTGTCTTTACCAAAAGCCATGGCGAATGATGATTTTTGTCAAGCGTTTGCAGAGGGTTTGGCGGCGGCTTGCACACCGTTTGGGGTAGAGCTGATTGGGGGCGATACCACAGGCTCGCCCATTTTGGCGATTTCGGTTACGGCTTTGGGTTTTGTTCCGTCAAGCCAAGCAATCACACGGCAAGGGGCGTGCGTGGGCGATATGGTGTGCGTAAGTGGCACGGTGGGGCTTGCAAGCCTTGCCTTGCATGGGATTTTGGACGATTTGAACGCAGACGGACACGCCAACCGACCGCCAGACAGTCTGCCCCACGACCTACGCCAAGCCATGCAATACCCTGCCCCACAGGTGGCACTTGGGGAGCGACTTATCGGCTTTGCAACTAGCATGATTGACATCTCGGACGGCTTGGGGCAGGATTTGGGGCATATTTTGACGGCAAGTGGTGTGGGGGCGGTGATTGACCTTGATGCCATACCAAGCCATGCCCTGCTCGATGCCTTGCCCCACGCCCAAAAATGGCAACATCAAATCAATGGGGGCGATGATTATCAGTTGTGCTTTACCATGCCTTCTGCTAAACTTGATTTATTTAAAACCCAAAATCCTGATATGGCTATTTATCCGATTGGGCAAATTGTGGCGGATAAGGGATTGGTGTTTTTACATGATAAAAAACAAGTGGATTTATTGGTAAAAGGGTGGGAGCATTTTTGATGAATGCTTGTTAATTAAAAAGGCGTTAATCATGAATAAATTTATTTTGGTGGTTTTATTATCTTGTGGTTTATGCAATCAAGCATTTGCCAATAATCAATCTTTTCAAAAATTTATCCCCAAGGGATTTAAATTAACCGAAACACATTGCCAAGCTGATTTTAATAAAGACGGCAAAAAAGATTGCGTGTTACTCATCAAAGACACTAAAAAATCAGCATGGGAAAAAACATACTCTGGCGATATGGTGGATAGAAATCGGCGTGGGATTGTTATTTTATTTAAAACCAATCAAGGCTACCAAAAAGTTTTGGAAAATAAAGCATTATTTGCGTCCGAAAATGAAGATGGTGGCGTATATTTTGCCCCAGAATTGGAGATTGAAGCCGAAGGGAATAAACTTATCTTTTATTACGGTCATGGACGATATGGTAGTTGGCAATATCTTTTTGATTATCGCACCATTGATAATGATAAAGACTTTTATTTGATTGGCTATGATTTATCATCTAATCATGGTCCTTATATTGAATATACGCACAGTGTTAATTTTTTAACACACAAATTCCGCCATCAAGAAAATATGAATACTAACCAAGAAAATGATGTGCCAAATTTTAAAACAACTTGGCATACTTTGTCCAAAGCACCCATTCAAAAATTAAGCCAAATTGATGATATTGATGATGTGGGTTCTCGTTTGAGCGAAATACTTTATCATATCAAAACTCAATAAATAAGACCATAGAATGAGCCAAGCCACCAACCACAAACCCGACATTCGTAAATCAAACCCTTGTCCGCCCTGCCCGACCACCGCCACCACCTTTGAAAAATGCGTATATTGGCTGGGGATTGGCTTGGGTTCTGGTCTGTCCAAAAAAGCTGCTGGCACTTGGGGGACGGTAGGCGGAGTTATTATTGCCTTACCCATGCTTTTATTGGGGGTTTGGGGGTTTTTAATAATTACCATTATTGGTTGTCTGATTGGCAGTTATATTTGTGGCAAAACGTCTGATTTGATGAACACCCACGATGACCCGCATATCGTCTTTGATGAATGGGTAGGAATGTGGATTGCGTTATTGCCGATTTCCTACGATAAATTCTATGATTTTGGAGCAATCATAGAACATTATTATGGTTTTAAAATGTATGATATAACAAGCGATTATTTTATTGATGTTTGGGGTTATTTGATTATTCCATTTATTTTATTTCGCTTTTTTGATATTATCAAACCTTTTCCCATCAAATGGGTGGATAAAAATGTCTCTGGCGGATTTGGGATATTGATTGATGACATATTGGCAGGGGTGATGTCGGCGGTGGTATTTGTGGTTGTGATTTTATGAATTACCACCAAGATTAATTTGAGTATATTATTGATAAATGGCATTTCAAGCGGTTGTATAAATTTATCTGACTTTATGTTTTTCCACATTCCATGTTATAATAATTTTACCTATTTTAGTAAGGATTTACCATGTTAAACATCATCATTCTAGCAGGTGGCAAAGGCACTCGCATGAAGTCCGCCAACCCCAAAGTCTTGCAACCCTTAGCAGGCAAGCCCTTATTGGCACACGTCTTGGCAACCGCCAAACAGGTAAATAGCCAAAAAAATATCGTGATCTATGGGTTTGAAGGGCAAAAGGTCAAGGACGCATTTGCTCATGAAACGATTGAATGGGTGGAGCAAGCCGAGCAATTGGGTACAGGTCATGCTGTTGCCATGACGTTGCCGGTGTTGCCAACGGACGGTAAAAGTCTGATTTTATCAGGCGATGTGCCTTTGATTGGCGTGGATACCTTACAAAAGCTGGTAAATAGCCAAAGCCCATTTGCCATGCTGACCATGAATCTGGATAATCCGTTTGGACTTGGGCGAATTATTCGCAAAAATAGCCAAGTGGTTGCCATTGTGGAAGAAAAAGACGCCACAGACGCTCAAAAAGAGATTCAAGAAATTAATAGCGGTGTGTATTGTGTTGCTAATGAAATTTTACATAAATATTTAAAAAATCTAAATAATGACAATGCACAAGGCGAATATTATCTGACCGATATTGTCAAAATGGCGGTTGATGACGGCATTGATATTGATACGGTATCGCCCACATTCCAGTTTGAAATTGAAGGGGTGAATGACCGTGTACAACTTGCCCAATTAGAACGCACTTGGCAACAACATCAAGCCGAGCTGTTGATGAAACAAGGCGTGCATATCATTGACCCAAGCCGTTTTGATTTGCGTGGTACGCTGACGGTGGGGAAAGATGTGCAGATTGATATCAATGTGATTTTTGAAGGCGATTGTCAAATTGGCGATAATGTGCAAATCGGTGCAGGCTGTGTGATTAAAAACACAACCATTGCAAGTGGCACAGTCGTTGCTCCATATAGTATGTTTGATCATGCAACCGTTGGCGAAAATAACCAAATCGGACCTTTTGCCAGATTGCGTCCAAAGGCGGTAACGGCTGATGATGTGCATATTGGCAACTTTGTGGAGCTTAAAAACACGCAAATGGCAACAGGGGCAAAAGCCAATCATCTGGCATATTTGGGCGATAGCACCATTGGGCAAAAAACCAACATCGGAGCAGGAACCATTACCGCTAACTATGACGGCGTGAATAAATTTAAAACCGTCATCGGCGATGAAGTGCGAGTTGGTTCAAATGCGGTACTGGTTGCCCCTGTCAAGATTGGGGCAAATGCCACGATTGGGGCAGGGTCGGTAATTACCAAAGATTGTGCGGAAAATAAATTAGTGGTCGCTCGTGGCAAGCAAGTTACCATTGAAAATTGGGTCAGACCTGAAAAAGAGAAAAAATAAAATTTATGATAAAAAACACGGCTCAGAGA
>NZ_JADFBZ010000069.1:0-11549 GCF_015223095.1 Moraxella sp. K127
CGTCCAAATTTTGAAATATATTTCTATTTAACAATTCCGATTTTTCATTAAAAAGGTGCGTGGTACGCACCTTACCATACGACAAATAAATTTTTAAAATTTAGCATTGGTGAAATTGGGGTTAATTGACTATATATTTGCCAACGCTTTGACAAGTCAAAAAAAATAAGCCCAAATCCATGAGCTTATTTTTATGTTATTCATTATAATTTACACGCCCCGCCTGCACAGCCGTCATCTAACTCGCCTTGGCTGTCGTCTGCTCCGTCTCGGGTATTATGATAATACAGGGTTTTTACGCCCAGTTTATAAGCGGTGAGCAGGTCTTGAATCATGATTTTCATGGGGACTTTTCCGCCTTCAAACTTACTAGGGTCATAATTGGTGTTGGCAGAGATGGACTGGTCGATGAATTTTTGCATGATACCAACGAGTTTTAGGTAGCCGTTATTGTCAGGCATTTGCCATAATAGCTCGTATTTATTTGCTAGGTTTTCGATATCAGGCACGACTTGTTTTAAAATACCGTCCTTTGACTGCTTGACCGACACCAAGCCCCGTGGCGGTTCGATACCGTTGGTGGCGTTGGCGATTTGGCTGGATGTCTCAGATGGCATGAGAGCTGACAGGGTGGAGTTACGCAGACCGTGCTGTTTGATGTTGGCACGCAGGGCTTCCCAGTCTAGGTGTAGTGGCTCATTGTAGATGTTATCCAAATCCGCCTTATAGGTATCAATCGGCAAAATGCCTTGGCTGTATGTCGTCTCGCCAAAGGCAGGGCAAGCCCCTTTTTCTTGGGCAAGTTTGTTCGATGCTTCTAATAGATAATACTGGAACGCTTCAAAAGTGCGGTGAGTTAGTCCAATCGCCCCCATGTCCGAGTAGCGTGTGCCGTTTTTGGCAAGATAATAGGCGTAGTTAATCACACCCACACCGAGTGTACGGCGGTTCATACTGCCATTTTTGGCGGCGATGACAGGGTAGTCTTGATAGTCAAGCAAAGCGTCCAACGCACGCACGATAAGCTCGGCAGGCTCTTTCATCTCTTCTAGTTTGTCAATCTTGCCTAGGTTGATGGCGGACAGCGTACATAGGGCAATCTCGCCATGCTCGTCATTGATGTTATCAAGCGGTTTGGTGGGTAGGGCGATTTCCATGCATAGGTTGGACTGGCGAACAGGGGCAACAGACGGGTCAAAGGGGCTGTGCGTGTTGCAGTGGTCAACGTTTTGGACATAGATACGCCCTGTGCTGGCACGCTCTTGGAGCATGAGACTAAACAGCTCGCGAGCAGGGATTTTGCGTTTGCGAATGCTCTCGTCATTTTCATATAAGGTGTAGAGACGTTCAAACTCGGCTTGGTCAGCAAAAAATGCGTCATAAAGCCCTGCCACATCAGACGGGGAGAATAGGGTGATGTCTTCGTTTTTGATGAGTCTGGTGTAGAGTGTTTTGTTAATCTGTACGCCATAATCCATGTGGCGGACACGGTTGTCTTCGACACCACGGTTGTTTTTTAGGACAAGTAAGCTCTCCACTTCTAAATGCCACAGCGGATAAAATAAGGTCGCTGCCCCGCCACGCACACCGCCTTGCGAGCAGGATTTGACCGCTGCTTGAAACATTTTGAAAAAGGGAATACAGCCCGTGTGCTGAGCTTCACCGCCACGAATGGGTGAGCCCAACGCACGAATCGCCCCTGCGTTCACGCCAATACCCGCACGCTGTGAGACGTAGCGGACGATGGCGGATGTGGTGGCGTTAATGCTGTCTAGGTTGTCGCCACATTCGATGAGTACGCATGAGCTAAACTGACGGGTGGGGGTACGCACGCCTGACATGATGGGGGTAGGCAGTGAGATGTAGAAGTTGGATGTGGCGTCATAAAAACGTTTGACATAGTCCAGTCGCACCGCTTTATCATAGTTGGCAAATAGGCACATGCCGACCAAAATATACAAAAATTGGGGGCTTTCATAGACTTTTTTGGTGACACGGTCTTGGACGAGATATTTGCCCATCATCTGCTCAACCGCTGCATAGGCAAGGTTCATGTCACGTTCGTGGTCAATGTAGGCGTTTAGCTCATCAAATTCGGCACGGTCATAATCTGCCAAAATATGTTTGTCGTATTTGCCCATTTCGGTCAAGCGGGCGACATGGTCATACAGATGTGGCGGTTCATAGTCGCCATAGGCAATCTTGCGTAGATGGAAAATGGCAAGACGAGCCGCCAAATATTGATAATCAGGCGTTTCGGCTGAAATCAAGTCTGCTGCTGCCTTGATGATGGTCTCATGAATGTCACGGGTAGCAATGCCGTCATAAAACTGAATGTGTGATTTTAGTTCTACTTGCGACACGGAGACATTGTCTAGCCCTTTGGCTGCCCATGTGATGACCTTGTGAATCTTGTCAAGGTTGATGGGTTCAAAGGTGCCGTCTCTTTTTTTGACTTTGATTTGGTCGATGTGTGTCATAAAATCACCCGTTTGTTGTAAATTGTAAAAAATTACCAAATCTCAATGACTTAGCGATTTTTCTATTTAAAAATTAATCACTAGATGTAGTAATGCATTTCTAAGGTAGCACAATATAGCCTAAAAATTTTTAAAATACTAGCTTGTATTTTGTGCCAATCTGTGATTTTATCATTTTAGCCAAACTTGAAAAACGTACAGAAAAGACAGGGTAAGGCTTTGGGGCTTGTCAAGAGATGGATAAAATTTTTTAAGAAAATTTTGTAAAGAAATTGGGTAAAATTTAATCAATTTGTTAGACAGGCGATTATCATATTTTTGATAAATTTTATAAAAATTATAAAAAACCAACCAGTCGGATTTTTAAAATTTATTTAACATAATCCATTTTTTAAATTCTTATTTTGAAAAGAAAAATGCACGTCAAATCAATCATTATATTTTTAACCATAGAGAATTGTTTTTTGCTTAATTTCAAAATCATCTCCTTGGCGTATGTAGTTTATAGCCAACAAAAAAGCCGTCCAAAGACAGCTTTTTTAAAATACTTTTAAAATACTTAAACCTTAACCAAGCCCTCATTTTTCAACCCATTGGCGAATTTTTTCACGCTCTTCGGGCGTGGCATTGAGCCACAGTTGCATAAAGCCGTCTAGGTTGTCCTTAGGGGTGACCATGGTTGGGGCGGTAGGCTGCGTGGGGGCTTGGTTAAGGGCGGCGATGGCTTTTTGGTTGGCTCGGGTGGCGTCATCACGACCGAACAGTCCGCCAATGCTGTCGCCCAGTGTTGATAAAATGCCCGTGCGACTCTCTACGGTCTGCTCAGAAGCCAACACTTTGCCATTTTGGCTGATGGCAAGGGTAGGGGCTTTGGCGTATTCTTTGGCATCTCTATAATTGTTTGGCTGATTTGGCATGACCAGCTGATAAGCTTGGTTGTCCGCTAGGTCGGCGGTGATGGTAACGTTACCTGATTTTAGGTAGTCATGCTCGCCACGGGGCAAGTCAAATAAGCGGTCATAGCGAGCGGTGATAACATGGCGACCAGCGTCAAGGGTGAACTCACGTCTAAGTGGTTGCAAAGCCCCGTGTTTAATCTCTTGCCCGTTGATGGCGGTTACTTTGATATGCTCATCCACATTCAGACGTACCTCGGCAAAAGCAGGGGTAGCAAGTGCGATGGCAAGCAGTAGGCTTAATTTTTTCATGGTATTTCCTGTTGGGTGGGTGGAAGTTGGAAAAAGCGGGGAAACGCTAATTATTTAAAATTAGTAAAGCAAAATCAGTCGCTCATGTCATCGATGTAGTCACCGAGCTCCAAAAGCAGGGTCTCTTTATCGATGATTTTTTTGGTGTCTTCTAAGGTTTTTTTGCTTACGGGCGTGCGTGCCAATCGTGTGAGTAGGGGCGAGATACTGTCTAGCACGCTCATCATGTCCGTGGCATTATAAGGGCCATCACTGACCAGATATTCAAAAATAACAGGGGGCAGTCGCCAGTTTTTACGCCTTAGAATGGACTTTAACATTGCCTCACGGTCGGCAAGGTTGTCGCCATCGGGCAGTTTAAAGGCAGGGGCGAGCGACAGCCGTGTGAGTAGGTCAAGCAAGTTGATGTCTAACTCACGAGCAGGGTCGTTGGCTAGGAACACGAGCTGTTTTTGTTCACGTCTGACTTCATTTATCAGATGAAACAGCCCCTCTTGCCATTCATGACTGCGTGCTACTGCCTCGACATCGTCTAATATCACAAGGTCAAACAGCTGTAAGCCTTGTAGGGCGGACGCATCATCGCCCTCGCTCTCTATCATTTTGTCAAGCGATAGACTGATGGCGGTTTTGCCTGTTTTGGTGTATTCGTTGTAGATGGCGAGAGCGAGATGGGATTTGCCAGAGCCTTTTTTACCATAGATAAAGATTTCGGGCAACTCGCCTTGGCAGAGCTTTTGGGTGGCGATGATGACTGCTTGATAGCCCACGGACGTAAAATCCGAAAGCCGAGATTCCTCTTGTACATCAAGGTCTAGGGCGGACTGAAAAAGGTCGGTCATGTAAGCTTGGTATCCAAAAGTCTGCTAGAACCGCTCAGCGGTTTTCAACTGATTTAAAAATGTGCTATATATACCAAATTTTTGGCGGTTTTGCAAGTCATATCGCCTTAATGCTCAAAAATAATATCCTTGCCATCATGTTTGTCATGCACGCCAAATTTATCCACCAAGGTTTTGCTGGCTTCATTTAGCCCAAAGACTTCCACCGATACGCCTTTTTTGCGGTATTTCATGACGATTTTGTCAAGGGCGGATACGGCTGTTACATCCCAAAAATGAGCATAAGTCAAATCAATGCTCACCGCCTTAACAGGCTTATCAAAATCAAACTGAGCGACAAATCTATCAGCACTGGCAAAAAACACCTGCCCCACCACGCCATAGGCGAGCGTGGTCTCATCTGGCGTGGGCAAGGATTGTACCGACATAAAGCGACCGATTTTATTGGCAAAAAACAAAGACGCAAGTAGCACGCCCGCCCCCACGCCAAGGGCTAGATTGTGGGTATATAGCACGATGGCGACCGTGGCAATCATGACGACATTAAAGCCCAAGGGGTGCGTTTTTAGCTCTTTGACCGACTGCCAATTAAACGTGCCGATGGACACCATAATCATCACCGCCACCAGTGCTGGCATAGGAATGACACTTAGCACATCGCTCAAAAACACGACCATAATCAGCAAAATCACACCCGCTAAAAACGTGGATAGACGTGTGCGACCGCCTGAT
Source organism: Moraxella sp. K127 (assembly GCF_015223095.1). Classification (NCBI taxonomy): domain Bacteria; kingdom Pseudomonadati; phylum Pseudomonadota; class Gammaproteobacteria; order Moraxellales; family Moraxellaceae; genus Moraxella; species Moraxella sp. K127. The sequence goes on from NZ_JADFBZ010000069.1 coordinate 5,263, forward strand.
TTGATGTTGATGACCGACTGCCCAATCATCGCACAGCCTGCCATGCCCCCAAAAAATCCCGCCACAATGTTGGCGACCCCTTGCCCTTTGCATTCTTGGTTTTTGTCGCTTGTGGTGTCGGTCATCTCGTCCACGATGGTTGCCGTCATCAAGGATTCAAGCAGACCCACCGCCGATAGGCTAAGTGCATACGGCAAGATAATCCACAATGTTTCCAAATTCAAAGGAATGTCAGGCAACAAAAACACAGGCAACGTATCGGGCAACTCACCCATATCGCCCACCGTCCGCACATCAAGTCCCATCATCACGCTGATGATGGTCAAGGTGACAATGGTAACAAGGGGTGATGGCAGGATTTTGCCAAGCTTGGGAACGTAAGGAAAAGCATAAATAATTCCAAGCCCAAGTGCAATGAGAATATAAGTTGCCATGCCACGCCCCAAAATCTCAGGCAGTTGTGCCATAAAAATCAGTATCGCCAATGCATTGACAAAGCCCACGACCACCGCACGGGCGACAAATTTCATGAGATACCCGACTTTTAAAAAACCAAAAATGATTTGTATCACGCCTGTCAGTAGCGTGGCGGCGAGCATATATTCTAGCCCATGATTTTTGACAAGACTTGCCAAAACAAGTGCCATCGCCCCTGTGGCTGCCGAAATCATGGCAGGGCGACCACCAAAAAAGCTAATCATCACCGCAATGCAAAAGGACGCATACAGCCCCACTTTTGGGTCTACCCCTGCAATGATAGAAAAGGCAATCGCTTCTGGAATGAGTGCAAGGGCGACTACAAGCCCTGACAGCACATCGCCACGGACGTTTGAGAACCATTGGTCTTTGGTAAAGTGGTTAAGAATATTCATCGGTTAAGTCAGTACAGTATCAAAAAACCGCCTATTATAGCGTATCTGCCACCTAAACCCAAATAACCGCCCAAAAAAATAATGGCAAAGACAAACCCTGCCATTATTTATTTTTTAAAAACTCGATAGTGGTTTAAAAATTCACCACAACGTCAGCTGTTTTTGCCCTTTATACCAATCGCTATCCAGATAAGCACAGTACGCATGATGAAACAGGACATTTAAAATCGCTGAGACGGGCAGGGCGATGAGCATACCGACAAAGCCAAACAAAGACGCCCCTGCCAACACCGAGAAAATCACCCACAATGGCGACAGTCCGATTTTATCGCCGAGCAGTAGGGGTTGTAACACATAGCCTTCCATTGCTTGACCGACCATAAACGCCCCAATGATAAGACCGATATAAATGGGGTCAAAACCAAATTGGAACAGCCCCACGACAATCGCCGCAATAATCCCCACACCAAAACCCAGATACGGCACAAAACTTGCCACGCCTGCCCCGATACCGATGAGTAGTCCGAATTTTAGTCCGATGAGTTGTAGTTGTATGGCATAAATCGCCCCAAGCAGTAACATGACACTAAGCTGACCTTTGATAAAGTTCATGAGTGTGGCATCGCAGTCTTTGGCGATTTCTAGGGCTTTTTTCTGATAGGGTTTAGGCATGGCATGTAGCCACACATCCAGACGTTTTTGCCAGCCGATGAGAAAATAAAACGTCAATATCGGCACCATTACTGCCATGCCAACATTATTTGCCACCATGATGCCTGAGCTTAGCACTTGTTTGATGAGTGACTGGGCATCTGCCACCTGATAATTTTTCTGAGCGTATTCAATGAGTGCATTTGAGATGACATCAACTTCAAGCGGCATGGGACGTCCGCCCATGTGCTGACTTATCCATGTTCTTGCTGTGGTGTTATACCACTCTACAAGCAAGGGTAGTGACTCCCACGCCAAAGTGATTTGTTGCCACAATACGGGCACAAACCACACAACCAACGCCCCCGTCAGTAGAATGCTGGCAAAATACACCACCACAATGGCAAGCATGCGATTCATGTAACGAGCCAATCGTGTTACCAACGGGTTTAGCATGTATGCCAAAATAAACGCCGCCACAAAAGGCAAAATCACCGCACGCATGAGATACAGGGCGTACAGAAAAATCACCCAAAACAGCACAATCAGTATTCGGCGAAAAAAGGGGTCAAGGGTACGATGTCGCATGATAAAATAGCACAAAAAAGTGGGCAAATATCCGCCTATTTTATGCTATTTTTACCAAAAAGGTAAGTTATTTATGATGAATTTTGTAAAAATAAATGATAGGGCGTGCTGAACATTGATAACATTTTTATAAATAGACTTCTTTCCAAACCCTGATTTTTATGGATTTTTAAAAACTTCAACCCCAATACTTATAAGGGTTTATTTTTAGTTTGGAAAGAGATTTAATATAATCAAAGAACTTTAAAATCACCACAAATTTATGATGTTTGGGTGTAGGGGCGCGCTGAGCACGCCTATAAAAATCGCTGTGTCATCAAAGGATGTGCGGAGCCAGTCCTACAAAGCTTGTGGTAAATATCAAATTCGTTGGGTGTAAGATGAAAATTTAATGTTTTAAATCAATTTTTGCATGAAAAAATGGCTATCTGACCACTTAATTTAAAAAATTAAGTAAAACTCTTAAAATTTACCCAGTTAATTTTTGAAAGATTTTTTGAAAATTTATTGGCAAATAATTGGGGCGTGTTGAACATTGATAACATTTTTATAAAATAAGATGAAAATTTAACGCTTTTATCAATTTTTGCATGAAAAATGGCTAAATCTTGTTTTTCATCGTCAAAAACTTGTCTGATAGAAGACTCACAGCCTTTGTTTTTTCCTTGAAAAACGTGCGATTTTTCTCATTTTTCATTGCAAATACCAAAGTTCAACACGCCCTGATAAATAGACAGGCAAAAGACATAAAAAAATCCCTAAGTCAGGGGAGACTTAGGGGATAAACTGGAAAAACCAGTTAAAAATGGCGCAGCGGACGGGACTCGAACCCGCGACCCCCGGCGTGACAGGCCGGTATTCTAACCAACTGAACTACCGCTGCTAAGGTCACTAATCTTTTTTAACCATAAAAGATTTAAAATGGTGGGCGGTAACGGATTCGAACCGCTGACCCTCTGCTTGTAAGGCAGACGCTCTACCAACTGAGCTAACCGCCCGAACTTAACTTACTTAACTCTTTAAACAAATAATTTAAACCATGTTTATTTGTTATGTATGTCGTTCGTTGTGGTGCGTATTATATAGATTTTTTGGTGGGTGTCAAACACTTTTTGCAAAAAATTTTGAATTTTTTTATAAGTGTTTGATTTTTATTAAATTAAAAGCTATATAAATTTGCCAATTTAAGCCAATGCTTTGACAATATCATCTTCCAAACTCTCAGGTTTGGTGGTGGGGGCGTAGCGGTCTAGCACCTTGCCATGACGACCGACCAAAAATTTGGTGAAGTTCCACTTGATTGCATCGGTCAAAATTCCGCCTTGCTCGCGCTTTAAAAACTCAAAAATCGGGTGAGCGTTGTCGCCATTGACATCAACCTTGCTCATCATCAAAAAGTCCACGCCATAGTTCATTTCACAAAAACTTGCAATGCCAGTTTCGTCATCGGGTTCTTGTCCGCCAAACTGATTGCAAGGAAAGCCGATGACAACCAAACCTTTGTTATGGTATTTTGCGTGTAATTCTTGCAAACATGCAAGCTGTGGCGTAAATCCACATCTGCTGGCGGTATTGACAATGAGCAATACTTTGTTTTTAAAATCGGCAAAATTAACCACATTGCCACGAATGTCGGTGGCGGTAAAGGTGTAAATGGTTGTCATAGATTTTCCTAAATTATTGATAATTATAACAAATTATTGATTTTCAAGGTGAATGGACGCTGAGTTAATGCAATATCTCATGCCTGTGGTCTCTCTTGGTCCGTCTGGAAAAACGTGTCCCAAATGTCCACCACAATTGGTACAAGTCACTTCAATACGTCTCATGCCGTGCGACAAATCAAGCGTCTCGGTCAGGGCGGTATCACTGATTGTTTTGTCAAAACTTGGCCAGCCACAGCCTGAGTGGTATTTGTTATCGCTGTCAAACAGCTTGGCATTACAGCCCTTACAGCGATACACGCCCTTATCAAACACATCGGTATAAAGACCAGTAAAAGCTCGCTCGGTGCCTTTTTCACGCAAAACATGATATTCATCATCGCTTAGGCGGTTTTGCCAGTCTTGTTCGGTTAATTGGGCGATTTCATCGGGGGTTAGGGTGTTGTCAGATAGCATAAATGTTTCCTAATCAAAAATGCAAGTGTAGCATAATTTGACACGGTGGCAAATTGGCTTTTTGTAACGGCTTTTTGGTGGTAAAAGGGTAGGGCTTGGGGTATAATGAAAATAAACACAAAAGGTAGCATATGTGGCTAAAATTACTTCCTTATATCCAATTTATTTGCTTTATTATCTTTGTTATAGGGGTAATAAAATATGCAATTAGAACAAAGACATTTTTTATCATGCCAAACATGAAACACCCAAAACACACCAAAGATGAAATTATTTTAAGCGCTTTTGGACTGCTTGGCTTTGTTATTAGCAGTAATTTAAGGGGATTTTTGGACATATAACAAAATCGCTTGCAAAATCCCCCAAACAGGCGTATGATAATTGCAACTTTTACTTGCAATGACCGCCATGACCACCAACACCCACCCACCAAATACGCCCACCACGCAGGGCGAACGCCTAAAACAGCTTAGAAAATCCTTAGGATTATCCGCCCAAACCCTAGCCGATAAGTTAAACGCCCACGGTGCGTCCGTCAGTCGTGGGGCGATTGCCAATTGGGAATGCGACAAAAATGGCATCACAAGTAGCAAGCTCCCCATTGTCGCCCAAGTGCTAGGCACGACCGAAAACTATCTTTTGACAGGCAACGTATCGGCAAATCCAACCGCCAATAACGCCAGTCAAGAGATTGATTTTCAAGAGATTGATTTACAAGACAATTTATCAAATTCACACAATCATTCTCACAAGGTAGCCCTCATGAAGCCTTTAAAAAAATCCGCCAAACTTGCCAACGTCTGCTATGACATTCGTGGTGAACTTTTGCAAACCGCCAACCGCATGGAAGCCGAAGGTCAGCGTATCATCAAGCTAAACATTGGCAATCCTGAACCCTTTGGGCTGTTGCCCCCTGATGAGATTGTGCAAGATGTGGCGATGAACTTGCATAATGCGTCTGGTTATTCGGATTCCAAGGGGATTTTTTCGGCTCGTAAGGCGATTTTGCAATATTATCAAGCCAAAGGTCTGCTGTCGGCGACTGATGTTAATGATGTGTATATTGGTAATGGCGTGTCGGAGCTGATTGTCATGACCTTGCAAGCCCTGCTTGATGACGGCGATGAAGTGCTTATCCCTATGCCTGATTATCCGCTATGGACAGCGTCCGCCAACCTAGCTGGGGGCAGGGCGGTGCATTATCGCTGTGTCGAAGAAGACAACTGGCACCCCGATTTGGCGGATATTGAGAGTAAAATCACCGACAAAACCAAAGCCATTGTTATCATCAACCCCAACAACCCCACAGGGGCGTTGTATAGCAAGGAAATCTTAGAGCAGATTGCCGATTTGGCAGTCAAGCACGGCTTGGTTATCATGGCGGACGAGATTTATGACCGTATTTTGTATGATGATGCCGTGCATACGCCCATGTGTACGATTACCGATAAGACGCTCGTTTTGACGTTTAATGGCTTGTCAAAATCGCACCGCATTGCAGGCTATCGCTCGGGCTGGGTTATGTTGTCGGGCAAAAAAGACCATGCAGGCGACTTTATTGAAGGCTTGACCATGCTTGCCAGTATGCGACTGTGTGCCAACGTGCCTGCCCAATACGCCATACAGACGGCAATGGGCGGTTATCAGTCCATGCAAGCTCTGACCGCACCGACAGGGCGACTGTACAAACAGCGTGAAATGGCAGTCTCTCGCCTAAATGCCATTAAGGGCATTAGCTGTACCAAACCGCAAGGGGCGTTTTATTGCTTTGCTAAGATTGACAGAGATATCTATCCCATTGAAAATGATATGAATTTTATGATGGATTTACTTATCCAAGAAAAAGTTCTAATGGTGCAAGGCACGGGTTTTAATTGGGATAAGCCCGACCATTTTAGGGTGGTATTTTTGCCCAATTTGATAGATTTAGAAGATGCGATGGATAGGCTGGATAGATTTTTTGCCAATAAACGTAAGGAATTTGGCACGGAATAGGGTAGGGTACAAGGAAAACCGCTCAAAGTGAGCTAAGTCGAACCATAACAGTTTTCCCTAA
>NZ_JADFBZ010000070.1:0-11249 GCF_015223095.1 Moraxella sp. K127
ATCATGCCCCTTTTTTTGGTTTTTTGTGGTTGATGGGTCAGATGCGTTGGGGTTATTCATCATCACCATCATCAATGTCCAGTTTTTTCATGCGATAACGTAGAGAACGAAAGGTCATACCAAGCAGTTTGGCAGCTTGGGTTTTGTTACCCCCTGCCTGCTGTAAGGCGGTGCAGATGATTTGGCGTTCTTGATCAAGCAAATAAGCTTCTAGCCCTTGACTGGGTAGGTTGCTGTTTACCAAATCTTCATCTGACAAATCCAACTTATCAGAGGCTTGACTGTCATCATGTGTTTTAGATGGGTTGGAGTTTTGGGGTTTTGGGACAGATAAGGGTGTGCCATAGTTGGCAGAGGCGATGATGTTTAGACCTTGGGTGACGGGCTTGGTTTCTTTGATGATGGTATTGGCGGTATAGATCGGTCTCTGGTCATGGTAGGGCGATGCTTTGGTCATGGTGGGGCTGACTGTGTTCACTAAGGGTTTGGATGTGTAGGGCGTGATGGCGTCATCATCTTGTGTGTCAAAATCAGATGATGAGGTGTTATCATCTGATACATTTGCCATGTCATCAAGCATGAGATGATGGGCATCAATCTCATCGCCATCACTCATGGTAACGGCACGCTCTAAGATGTTTCTAAGCTCACGTACATTGCCTTTGAAGTTATGATATGTCAGCATGTCTATGGCATCATCGGTTAGGCTAAGATTGTCAAGCCCCCAATCTTTGGCAATCATCTCCAAAAAATGCTTGGCAAGCATGGGAATGTCATCACGGCGGTCATTTAGGGCGGGCAACTTGACCTCGATGACATTAATACGATAGAACAAATCTTGACGGAATGCCCCTTTTTGTACCAAATCCGCCAAATCTTTATGCGTGGCACAGACAATACGGATATCCACAGGCACCTCTTTGGTGTCACCGATGGCACGCACGGTTTTTTCTTGAATGGCACGAAGTAGCTTGACCTGCATGGCAAGTGGCAAATCTGCCACTTCATCCAAAAACAGTGTGCCACCATCAGCTTGTTGGAACAGTCCGATTTTGTCCGATGTTGCTCCGGTAAAACTGCCCTTTTTATGACCAAAAAATTCACTCTCCATCAATTCAGATGGTATCGCACCACAGTTGACGGGGACAAAATTGCCATTACGGCGACCGCTTAGGTCATGGATGAGTCGTGAAACCACTTCTTTGCCCGTACCCGAACCTCCCCATAAAAATACTGGTGCCTGTGAGCGGGCTAATTTTTTGATGGTAGAACGCAGCTGTTTCATGGGGCGAGAATCACCAATAAGCCGACCGCCAAAAATATCATCATCGCTGACAGCGGTGGTTTTTTTGGTGGTGTTTTTTATGGTTCTTTGACGCCCATCTTGGTTGATTTGGGTATTATTTTCTGTGGGTGCAAGCAAATTGCCTGTCAATGGGTTGGATGGTATGATGGTGTTGGTATCTTGTTTTGGGTTGTTGTTTTCTTGTGCTGTGATGCTTTTGGTGTCTTGAATGATGGATTCATTAGCCTTTAAGGCAGATTTGGCAAGTTGGCGTAAGCGTGGTAAGTCCAGTGGTTTATTGACAAAGTCAAATGCACCAATTTTCATCGCTTCAATGGCAACATTTACATCGCCATGGGCGGTGATGACTGCTACGGGCGTTGTGGTGGTTTTGGTGATAAGCTCCACAATTTCCATACCAGAACCATCGGGTAGGGCAAGGTCGGTGAGACAAAAATCATAGTGATTGTCTGCCAAAAAACCTTTGGCACTTGCCACATCATAAGCAACGTGTGTATCTATGCTCATCTTGTTTAGGGTGATTTGCATCAGGCGACATAGGTCAGCTTCATCATCAATAACTAGGGCGAGCGGCTTATCTTGCATGAATGTTTCCAATAACTTAGATGTGGACTATTATATAGGATTTTTACACAAAACCCAATATTTAGCAAATTCTTGGCAAAATTATCAGCAAAAATGTGAATGTTTGGATGAATATTTATGCACCCAATGCCCCAAAACCATACGCTAAGCAACAGGCGTATTAGAGACAATCAGACGAAAACAGCTTTTATCATTCTCTCTAAAATAGCGGATTTTGGCGTTATTGGCCTCGCTAAATGATTGTGACAGATAAAGTCCCAGTCCTGTGCCTTTTTTACTGGTGGTAAAAAAGGGATTAAAAAGATTGGTCAAATCCTTCTCACTCACACCCTCGCCATAATCTAGCACATCAATAAATGCTCCTGTTTTGGTTTTGGTTAGGCGTATCTCCACATCATTATCATGGAATTGATGAATGGTGTGGTACAAGGCATTATTGACGAGATTTGTCATGACTTGTTCTAGCTGATTGGCATCAAAATAGAACAAGATGGGCTTGGCGGTGTCGCCTGTTACGATGATGAATTCGTGTGGATACTGCTCCGCCAAAAACTGCCGTACCCAATTTGGGGCGTCTAGGGGCGACTGGTTGGGCATCTCTTGGCGAGACAGGCTTAGCACATCCGAGATGATAGAATTGACCCGCTTGGTCTGTTGGTAAATCATCTCATAAAACTCAGCATTGACATCATCATCACGCACATCTTCCATGAGTAGCTGACTGGCTTGGCTGATGGCGGCGAGGGGGTTTCTGATTTCATGGGCGATGCTGGCAGAGAGCTGACCTAAGCTTGCAAGTTTTAGCTGTTGGGCGTGACTTTGTTCACGGCTTAGATCTTCGATGATGAGAATTTGACCATGTTCAAGCAGGGGTCTGGAACTGATGCGTAACTTATCGCTAAGGTGTGTTTGATTGATATGAGCATGATTATGGATTTTGGGCGGTAGGTCGTAGATAAGTTCAGATGACTGGTTGGGAGCCAGTGAGCGATACCAGCCGATGATTTTGGGGTGTTGTTTGATGATGATGCGAGACAGCTCGATGATTTTGGCGGGGCTGTCGCAGGCGTTATCATCAATGGGCAGGTGCAAAAGACGTTGAGCGGCATTATTTATCATGACGATATTGCATTTGGGGTCTAACACCAGCACGCCATTGACCATGTTTTTGACGACGGCTTGATTGATGGTGTGAAGTTTTTCTACTTCATCAGCATGGTCAAGAAGCGACTGTTCGGCTTTGGCAAGTCGCTGAGAGATGGACCAACTTAAAAATCCTACCGCCACCAAACTCACCGACAACAGCAGACTGTCATTGATGGTCAGTAGGTTTTTTTCAATCGCTGCTGTCTTAAAGAAAAAAACAAAAAACTGCTGATAGATGAGTGCTGAGATGGTCATGAGTGTGATGACAGTCGCTCGGGATAAAGACAGCAACATATAGCTTGCAGCGACGACGACCATGTATAGCAGGGTTATTTGAAAATCATTGATTTTACCGTAGAGTGCAAATAAGGTCAAAAAAACAACATCTATCACAAAGCCTGCCAACAGTTGTAGCCTTAATCGTTTTTTTACCCCAAAAAAAGCACATAATAGCACCAACGCCACAATAACATAAATGCCAAATAGCATCTGTTCTACAAAGTCAGGTTGTGTGGGCAGACCCACGCCATCACGGCTTAACAAAAAATTTGCCATCAGTAAAAAATTGGCGATGACAAAGCGGTAAGCGGCGTAGGTAAGCCCAACTTGACGCACACGCATCGTGGAGATGAGAGCTTCTTCATGGACGTTGGCGGACAAAAACCACAGTCTTCGTACCCATGTTTTGGTGTGTCTGATGGGAGATGGACTCATGTATTGACCAGTCCGTGACGTATGGCAAGGTGAGTGAGCTTGACATCAGAGTCCACGCCCAATTTTTCAAAAATGCGATAACGGTAAGTGTTTACGGTTTTGACACTCACAAATAAGCTGTCGGCAATCTGACTGGCACTTTGGCAGTTTGCCACCATCATGGCGACCTGCTTTTCACGCTCGGACAAGCCATCAAAGGGGTTGGTTTTTTTGTCAAGCATATTTTGGGCAAGCACATCAGCAATCTCATGACTAAAATACTTCCCCCCTGCTTTGACCTTTTTGATGGCGACTATCATCTCGCCAATGGGCGTGCCTTTGGTAATGTAGCCGTCCACTCCCGCCTTTAAAAGCATGGATGGATAAGGCTCAGCGACCAAGCTAGACACCACCACCACCTTGATACATTCATCCAGCTGTTTGATACGTCGAGTTGCTTCCACGCCACCGATGTTGGGCATATTAACATCAAGGAGCACCACATCAGGAGCGAGCTTACGAGTCATTGCCACTGCCGTCTCGCCACAGCCTGCTTCGCCCACAACTTCAATCTCGGGGTCGTCCCCAAGCATACGACTGATGCCTGTGCGGACAAGTTCGTGGTCATCCACGATGAGTACTTTTATTGTCATTTTGCCCACCTTATCTTAAATAAAACTTAACTACTTTGATCTTAACTTAAAGTTACAACTTATTGATTTTTCAATGATTATTTTTCGGGTTATGGGGTGCACCCGACCAGCTTGATATTTACCATGCCCTACACCCAAACATCATTATATTTGTGGTAATGTTAAAGTTTATTGTGTGTAAATTACAATTCGCCCTTGATAAATCGGGCAAATCAGACAAATCAACCGCTGATATAAAGTTGAGATTGGAGTGGAATCTGTCTAAATCACATCAGGATTGTTTGTCTTATGTACAATTAAACACTCAAATCCAAAAAATCATCCAAAAAATCATCCAAAATGGCTCAAAAATTGCAACGGTTTCATTGATTTGGGTTAAGATTGATGTTTGGTTATTGTCTGTACGGTTTGACAATTTTAACAATTAAACCTTCATCTAGCAATTTGTTTAGCAACTTTTTTAACAAAAAATTGCCATGAATGTTGCCCAAGCCAGATGATTTTTTGCAAAAATGTTGCAAAATACTTGCCTGATTATTACGCCAATAAGGATGGTGTGGCAGGGCAAAGGCGGGGGCAAAAATGTGTTAAATTTGCTTACAAATTTACCCAAAAACTTTGATTTTTAACATAAAAAAGTGGTCTTGTTATGTTAGAATAAAAACGATGAGACGGTCTAAATGTATTTGTCCGTTTCGCAAAAACCAGTGTTGCCGATGTCATTGATGTGACGGTTTGTTGATGTCAATGCAAGTGGCTTAGGCATTTTCTTGTAAACAAGGTTGTCGCCCAAGAAAATCAATCCTGCAACCCCATCAATGAGCCGAGAGTGGAACTTATGAAGCAAGTTAATTTTAAAAAAGTCAGCCCCAAGCACCTAACCTGCGTGCTAAGCCTGTCTGCCATCTCCATGATGACAGTGTCTGCCCATGCCTTTTTGGTTGATAACAGTCAGCAAAAGACCATCTATATCGGCAAGGGCGATGCCCAAAATATGCAAGCGGTAAAAGTCCAAGAGATTCCATCAGTCCCACCTGCAACGACCACTGTCCAGCAAACTCGTACATATGGCAACACCAATACAACCCCCACCAACACCTACAACCAAGGCTACACCAACACTCAGGTCACCAGAACGCCCATGCCTGCTGGTACGACCGTCTCTCAGCCATTCCCCATACAGTCGTATGGGCAGTCTTCAACTTATGGCAGTGGCTATGCTGAGCAGTTGCCAGTCAGCACTCGCTCTGCTGCTGCCATCGTGGTGGATTTACAGACTGGTCAGCCCATCTACCAAAAAAATGCCGATGCCGTACGTTCTATTGCATCAGTAACCAAGGTCATGACAGCGATGGTGCTGATGGATGCAGGGCTTGACATGCGTGAAGAGATTGTCATTGAACCGTCAGATTTTATCGCTGCCAAAAAGGCAAGTTCCAACCTACGTTCAGGCGACCGCATGAGTCGTAGCGAGTTCATGCTTTTGATGCTCATGAAGTCAGAAAACCCCGCCGCCAAAGCTCTCGCCCGTACTTACCCTGGTGGCTATGACAACTTTATTTGGGCGATGAACCAAAAAGCCAAAAGCTTAGGCATGAACAGCACCAGTTATTCAGACTCATCAGGTCTAGACCCACGCAACCGCTCATCAGCGAACGACCTAGTGAAGATGATGCGTGCGGTGAACTCTGACCCACGTTATCAGACCGTACGTAACTTCTCAACTGCCCCAAACTATGACTTTTATGTCAATAACTATAACTCGGGTGCACGCACTTACAAAGCCCAAAACACCAGCCGTCTCATCCGTGCAGGCGGGCATCCGATTGGCGTGTCAAAGACAGGTTTTATCCGTGAGGCAGGTTATTGCTATGTGATGGAGACACATGTCAATAACCGTCCTGCTGTTGTCGTGCTACTCGGTGCCAGTGCTTCTAACAGCCGTTGGGACGATGCCGAGGACATCCTAACTCAGTTGGCTTATCGTTATTGATTGCCCTATTGATGGTAAACAAAAAGACCCGACCATTGGGTCTTTTTTGTTTGTTATCTTGACAAAATGACTATAATATAGTGTCGATACCAATATGGTACCGATACCAACCAATCCCACTCCCAAGGATGACCCATGACCGCCCCCAAACTGTACCTACTCACCAATGATGAAGACATTCACACCCTAAGTGATAAGTTAGAACGCATCTTTGATACAGGCGTGGTATCACTACTACAAATCCGCCGTCATCAGACCGCTCATGTCTTTGATTTGATTACACTCTATCAAGAGACGGAGATTCTCATTAGTTTGGCGGATAAATATGACATTCCCACGGTCATCAATGAAAACTTGGAATTGGCGGTGCATTTTAATACAGGGCTACACTTGACCAGTTCGGGCAATGTTCGCATGGTGCGTGAACTGCTTGGCGATGATGTGTATGTTGGTCAAAGTTGTCATGGCGACGTGGCACTGTTTAGAGAAGCCAAAAAACAAGGGGCGAGCTACGGGGCGATGGGGGCGATGTTTGGTTCTATGGCAAGACCGCTTGCCAAAACCGTCAGTGCCGAGACGTTGATGCGTGCCAATGGCGTGGGTCTGCCCCTGTGTCTGATTGGCGGGATAAGTCTAAATAGCATGGACGAGCTTCGTCAAAAGGTCGGTGAGATACCCATTGATTATGTCGCTGTGACCACGGACATCCTGCACCACAGCCCTGAGATGGTCACAGCCAAATGCCGAGCATGGCGTCGCTACCTAGAAACATGGGACTGATGGTTTTTAAAAAATGACATCATTATAAAAAATACCATCATTTTCTGTCATGATAACATTGAGAAAATCCAAAAAATTATGCTAAAATAGCGTTACTTTATGTCACCATTTATATCATGACCAAAAGGAAGACCCATGAGCATTACTTATCTCTCTGACTTAGACGTATCGGGCAAGACCGTCCTTATCCGTGAAGATTTAAACGTACCCATCAAAGATGGTATCATCACGAGCGATGTCCGCCTGCAAGCCTCCCTACCCACCATTAAAGCCTGCCTTGATAAAGGGGCGGGCGTGATTGTCTGTTCACACTTAGGCAGACCCACTGAAGGCGAGAGCGAGAGCAAATATTCATTGGCTCCGATTGCTGACTATTTGGCGGACAAACTGGGCGTGAATGTGGCGTTCTCCACCGATTATTTGGATAATGGCGTGTCGGTGCAGGCAGGCGAGGTGGCACTGCTAGAAAACGTCCGCTTTAATGTCGGCGAGAAGAAAAACAGTCCCGAGCTGTCCAAGCAATACGCCGACTTATGCGACATCTTTGTCATGGACGCCTTTGGCACCGCTCACCGAGCCCAAGCGTCCACCGAAGGGGTGATTCGTGCGTGTATCGCAGACGGTAAGCTTGTGTGTGCAGGTAACTTACTCTCTGCCGAGCTTGATGCTCTATCCAAAGCCCTAGACAATCCCGCCAAACCTGTGCTATCTATCGTGGGTGGCTCAAAGGTGTCCACCAAACTTGACGTGCTAAACAGCCTAGCTAAGCTATGCGATAGTATCCTAGTCGGTGGTGGTATCGCCAACACCTTTTTGGTGGCGAGTGGCAAAAATGTCGGTGCCTCCCTATATGAAGCCGACCTTGTGGATACCGCTCGTGACATCATGGCCAAAACAAACATCCTACTACCCACTCATGTCGTGGTCGCGGACAAAGGCGAGATTGATTTTGATGACTTTTTGGGTTCGCTGACTCATGCGACTGCCACCGTCAAATCGGTGGATGAGATTGGCGAGCATGACATGATACTAGACATCGCCCCTGAGTCAGCGAGTAAGCTGGGCGAGCATATCAAATCCGCCAAAACCATTCTATTTAATGGGCCTGTGGGCGTGTTTGAGGTGGACGCATTCGGTCAAGGCACTGCCATCATCTGTCAAGCGGTGGCGGACAGCGAAGGATTTAGCATCGCAGGCGGTGGCGATACCTTAGCTGCCATTGACAAATATGGCGTGGCAGATGGTGTGGATTACCTATCCACAGGGGGCGGGGCGTTCCTAGAATTTGTCGAAGGTAAACCCCTGCCCGCCATCACCGCACTAGATACACCTTGATAAGTGTATGATTTTTATATAAAAATGATAAAATACAACAACCTTTGTTAATTTTTGTTGCATTTTTTATGTTTACCCTTGCCAAATACCATCATTCTGCTAAACTATGTTGGAGTTTAAGGCATCTTTAAATTTTGGTGTTTTTATCACTTTTAAAGATGTACTGCCATACTAATACATACTTCCTTTGGAGTGCTTTTATGAAAAAATTAATCCTAACCACGCTTGTCGCTGCCCTTGCTCTGACTGCATGTAGCAAAGAGACCACCGACAAAGCTGCTGAGACGGCTCAGTCTGCTGCCACCGACACCGCCAATAACGCCAAAGCCGCTGCTGACACTGTGGCCGCCGAGGCCGAAGCTGCCGCCAACGCGACCGCTGAAGGCGTCTCTAATGTCGCTCATGACGTGGCAAATAATGGCGTAGAGAACGCCAAAAATACCGCCGAAGCTGCCGCAGGCGTGGTCTCTGATGCTGCTACCGCCACCGCCGATGCCGTGACAGGGGCTGCCAGCAGTGCCACTGATGCCGTAACAGGCAACACCGCCACCGCCGAACAGCAAGCCCCCGAAGACCAAAAGTACTAATCCACCATCACCAAAGCCCCGAACATGTTCGGGGCTTTTTTGATAAAAATGAATTTACAGCCAGCGAATCTGATGCTCGCCATGGATCTGTGATGATCACCCATTTCACATCATCTTATGCCAGTTTATCAACATTGACAAAAATCGTCACACATGACACATTAATGCCATGTCAGTGTCCATTTGTGTCAAAAATTGGCTAATATGACAAATTTTGGCAACAATTTTTGACAGGTAAAATTTTTGTCCATGCCAAAAATTGGCACATCCACCAAAATGTCAGCCCAACCTGCCAAAAAATGTCAAAAAATCCAAAACTGACAAAAATTGTCACCCAAAATCACCTACCAGACATCAAATTTTAAAAATTTTTTCGATAAAAAAGAAAAAATATGTATAAATTTTAAACATTTTTAAAAAACAGCAAAAAATCTGTCTATTTTTTAGACAAAATTCTTAAAATTTTCTCAATTTTGCCTATTTTTTCCAAAAACAGCCCAAATCCGCCAAGAAGTTGGCACAGACAATGCAACAGTATGAGTATAAGGTTGGCAAATATGTTTAAAGTTGCTAATCAGTTAACCTAAATAAACTGGGCAATATCGCCCCTATGAACGAAGGAGTTCATTATGAACGCTCAAAAAGGTTTCACCCTTATCGAACTAATGATTGTAATCGCCATTATTGGTATCCTAGCTGCCATCGCATTGCCTGCTTACCAAGACTACATTTCTAAGTCTCAAACTACTCGTGTGGTAGGTGAGCTGGCTGCTGGTAAAACTGGTGCAGATGCTGCTTTATTTGAGGGTAAGACTCCAGTGGTTAACCCTACTGCTGACGGCATTACAGAAGTTGACTTGGGTCTAGGTGAATCATCAAAACCACGCTCTAACTTGCTATCAGCTGTATCTTCTACCTTTACAGAAGGTAAAAGCAATGGTATGATTTCAGGCACTATCGGTGGCAATGCTAACAATGATATTCATGGTACTGTAATTTCTCAAGAACGTGACGCTACTGGTGTTTGGTCATGTAAAGTAACTGGTAAAGGTACTGGCTGGAAAGACAAGTTCATCCCAACTGGTTGCACAAAACTTAGTAATTAGCAAGGCCACCCAAAAAACACCACTCCTTTATGGGGTGGTGTTTTATGTAAATACATCATCAGCAACCGCTATTAACATCTCTTAAAAAGAGTGATTAACATCAAATATAAGAAAAACCGCCACTCAAAGAAGCGTTGGCGTACCAGCTCAGGTTGCACATTCAAGTCTAACCACACTCAATTCATATCAAAATCATACAAAAACCGTTCGCCCATCATGGACTTATTTAATGGTGAGATTGTCAGTTATGCGACAAAGGATAGACCAACATACGCATTGGTCAAAGAGATGTTAAATGATGCTTTATTAAAGTTAGGTGGTGCAGATAGGTATGATAAGAACAGTAAGAACAATGAAAATAACAAGCTCATCATTCATTCAGACCAAGGCTGGCACTATCAAATGCACCAGTATCAACAAACCCTAAAAGAACAAGGCTTAACCCAAAGCATGTCAAGAAAAGGGAACTGCCTTGATAATGCTCCTATTGAGAGCTTCTTTGGGACGCCTAAAGAAGAAATCTTTTATGAAGACACAAAGTTTAGCTCAGTTGATGAACTTAAACAAACGATTGATGAGTACATACACTACTACAATTATGATAGAATAAAGACCAAACTAAAAGGACTAAGTCCTGTCAAGTTCAAAGAACAGTACAGAAACTTAGTCCTTAGTCAAACCACTTGACTTAAACCTAACCTTTAATCTGGTGTCTAAGATTTGGGGGTCGGTTCAATAAGGAGTGGTGTTTTGCAATCTAAGATTAGATTATTTCTTAGCTGTACAACCAGTTGGGATGAACTTGTCTTTCCAACCTGTAGCTGATTGCTTGTCAATTTGGCAAGTCCAAACACCTTGTGCGTCACGGCCTTGGATAATTTTTGCACCAACAATATCTTTGTTAGCACGGTTACCCAAAGTACCAGTAATAGCACCTTCACCAGTATTTTGAAAGCCATTAAGCTCAACATCGCTCATCAAGTTAGAACGTGGCTTGTTACTGGCGTCTTTAAGACCAATATCTTCTTTAGAAGTGTCATTGTTAGCTGATTCAAGGACAGGCTC
>NZ_JADFBZ010000071.1:0-10741 GCF_015223095.1 Moraxella sp. K127
GTAATGACTAAACTTACCCAAGAAGACTTGCAAGCCTTGATTGCAAAAGAAGAGTACGCTCGCTTTGGCGAAACCTGCACCGTGTGTGCTTTAACTTTAAAAAGCGGTTATACCGTGATTGGCAAATCTGGCTGTATTGACCCAAAAATGTTTGATGAAAACATTGGGCGTAAAATCGCCTTTGACAATGCCATTAACGAGCTGTGGGCATTGCACGGCTATCACATTAAAACACCATAATGCCAATTCAATAAGCATTAAACCGCCCTAAAATTTCAATTTCATAAAAGCCTTTAAAATTACCCTTAACATTTTTCAACCGTTAAGGGTAATTTTATGTCTAAGCCAATTTCTCAAAACGCTAACACCATCAAACTTGAAACGCCTTTTACCACCGATGCAGGTGTGCCGATTGAACAAGTAACCGTCAAACCATTGGTGGTGCGTCAAATGAAAACCGCCCAAAAACAAGGCGGTGGCGATGATGCTGAAACCGAAACCATTATGATTGCAATGAGCTGTGATTTGGTTGTAGAAGACTTGGACAAAATGTTCCTTGCTGACTATATGGCGGTGCGTGAGCGATTTCAAGCACTCAATTTCAATCGTACCACAGGAAAGCTGGACGAAACTGCAATCGCTACTCGCTAAATGGTTTCATATCCAGCCTTCTGAAATGGAAGCGATGACGGTGGACGAGTTTTTGGCGTGGGTGGATGAAGCCAATGCCCAAATAGATAGGCAAAATAAGGCGATGACAAATGGCTGATATGAATTTATTTGTACGCATTGGGGCAGTGGTGGACGGCAGTCTGTCTCGTGCCTTAAATGGGGTCAATAATGATTTAAATCGCCTTGACCGTACCGCCCAAGCTCTCACCGCAAGACAACAAAGACTGGGCGATATTATGGCTCGGTCTTTGTCTCGTCCACACGCTGACATTGGCAGATTGCAACAACAATACCAACGCACCACCAACGCCATTAACCAAGTTATCCAAGCCCAAGAACGCCTAAACCGCTCTATCGCTCGTGGGCGACAAATTGGACAACTCCAAGACATCAGCAAAAGCAATTTTACCAACAGCGTTGGTTCATTGACGGCTTTTGCTGTGCCTGTGGGGAGTGCCATTCATCAAGCGGTTAAATTCCAAGACCGCATTATTGACCTATCCATTACCGCCGAATGGACAGCCAAAGAACAGGCTCGGATTGGCGAAACTGTGCGAGCCACCGCCCTACAATACAACCAAACCCTAGACGACATTGGCGTGGGACTAAATACCCTTGTCGCTGGGGGTATCTCGTCCGCCAAAGAAATTGAAAATTACACGCCCAAACTGACCCAAACGGCGACCGCTTGGCGTGCATCTTTTGAAGATTTGGGTAATACCACGGTTGCGTTAAAAAACAACTTAGGCATAGGCGATGCTGGTTGGGACAGAGCAATGAATATGCTCGGTTACACTGGTAAGGCAGGTCAGTTTGAAGTCAAAGATATGGCAAAATGGCTACCCAGCCTTACGCCATATTATCAAGCATTAGGGGTGCAAGGCGAGCAAGCGGTTGCTGAGATTGGGGCAAGTTTGCAAATCGCCCGAAAAGGGGCTGGTACTTCGGACGAGGCAGCCAACAATATGCGAAACTTCTTATCCAAGCTGACCGCCCCCGACACAATGAAAGACTTTGAGAAGGCTGGCATTGATTTACAAAAATCAATGCAAAACTTGGTTGCAAATGGTATGACCCCAATGCAAGCAATGTTTAGCACCATTGAGCAATATGTTGGCACAAAGTCGCCTAAGGCTCTTGCCGAATTTACCAAAGCAATGTCCATCAAAGACGACAAAGAACGGCAAATGGCGGTAGATAGGTTAAACGAAACCTATAAATTGGGCGAGCTGTTCCAAGACCAACAAGCGATGAGCTTTATTCGCCCGATGATAGGCAATAAAGATGAGTTTGAACGCATTAAACAAGGCTCGCTAAATTCTGCTAACAGCAACAGCATTGGCAAAGACTACGATAAGCGAATGGGGTCGTCCGCCGAACAGCTCAAATCTTTTAAAATCCACATTACCGACCTTGCCGTAACGATTGGCAATGCCCTGCTTCCTGCGGTCAATCAAACCCTAACCAGTATTAAACCAATGATAACCGCCTTTGGCAATTGGGCAAAACAAAATCCCACCTTAGTTGCCAGTATCATCAAAATTGTGGGCGGTCTGCTCATTGCCAAAGTTGCCTTTTGGGGCATTAGTTTTGCGGTATTGTCGGTGGTTAAACCCATTATGACCGCCGTTACCCTGTTTAATCGTTTGCGTGCGGGGATTGCAATTTTGCGTGGAATGGCGGTGCTGGGTCGTTTTGCTCCGATGGCGACTCGTTTTGCTTCTGCCATTCGTATGATTGGCACAGCTTTTACGGTGCTTCGTACGGTACTAATGGCAAATCCCATTGGGCTTGCGGTTGGGCTACTCATTATGGGAGCGGTGCTAATTTATAGGCATTGGACACCAATTAAAGCCTTTTTTGCAAACCTATGGGCAAGCCTAAAAGCCTTTGCCAGTAGTGGCGTGTCCAATATTTTAAAAACGATTGCCAGCTTTTCGCCTTTGGGTTTGTTTGTGAAAGCGTGGTCGGCGGTATTTGGTTATTTTAAGGGTCTTTCTGCAAAGTTTGCAGGTTTTGGGCGAGACATCATTCAAGGGCTTATCAATGGCGTAACGGCTAAATTCGGCGAATTAAAAGCCAAAATGAGTGCAATGGCAAGCTCCGTTGCTGGTGCGTTTAAAGGGGCGTTAGGTATTCGCTCGCCTAGCCGTGTTTTTATGGGCTTTGGGGCGAACATTGCCGAAGGGGTGGCAATCGGTATTGACGGCAAAACAAGCCAAGCCATCAAAGCAAGTCAATCAATGGCAAATCGGCTTGCCCAAACCGAGTATTCAAACAAGGTTTTGGCAAATAAATCTGGGGGCGGTGGCGGTGCTAGCACCATTCATTTTAGCCCAACCATTAGCGTTAATGGGGGCGGTGCTGATGTGGCAAGCCAAGTACAAGAAGGCTTGACAATGAGCTATCGTGAATTTGTGGCGATGATGGAACGCTATGAAAAAGACCGTAACCGCAGAGCTTTTGCCTAACCTAAAAAATAAGCGTGGGGAAAAATGATAACCAACATTGGCTCAATCCAAATCAAAGACAGCAAACTTCTGCAAGGGGTCAATGCTCGATTTGCCTATGACTTTGCCAAGCACGACTTAGCAATTGGCAAACCTGCCAAACAAAGGCTTGGGGCAACGCTTACCGAGTGGCGACTGACCGTGCGTTTGCATTATCAATTTTGCGACCCTGCGACTGTTTTGGCACAGCTACAAACCGTGTTAAATAACGGCAATCCTGTGCCACTGGTTTTTGATTATTTAGATTATGTGGGCTATGTTACCCTTGATGATGTTGATATAACTTTTGTGGAAGTGGCAACGAGTGGTCGTCCACTCATCATCGATGGCAATTTGACTTTGAGTGAATTTAGTGGCGATACCACCATTCGCCCCAAAGCCCCTGCGGTGCAAGATGTCAAGGCGGTGCAACAAAACCCGATTGCCACCGCCCAAACACCTGACATTAACACACTTTTGCCCACCGAACAGCCCCTGCAAAGTTTGGAGCGAGCCTTAATCGCCCAAATGCGAGCAAGGGCGTTAGTAAGACAAGCGGTTGATGTGGGTAATGGCGATTTTACCAAAATCAATGACCTAACCCAAACAGCAAGCCTATTATTTGGCGAGCTAAAAAAGAACGCCATTATCGGCACGCTACCACCGACCACCATTCCTGCTCACCAAGGCAATGTGGGGACGGTACTAGACACATTAAATGGTGGCAAATCCGTCCTTGCCACACTCGCCAAACAGCGAATACTAAGAAAACTGGCAATATAAAAAAGGGGGAGATAAGATGACAACCCAGTACTTACAACACCTTGCTAGCGAAGGCGACCGTTGGGATACGCTTGCCCATCAATATTATGCAGACGCTACCGATTATGAACGCATTATTGCCAGTAACCGCCATTTGCCGATTGAGGCGACTTTGTCGGCTGGGCAAATTGTTTTTATTCCTATTATTGTCAAAGATACCAATGCCCACGCCGTTCCTGCGTGGTTAAGAGATGATGAATAAAGAGAAACAAGACAAATGATTAAAACACCTGTCTTTACCCTGCTTTATAATAACAAATCCGCCACCGCCGATATTGCCAAAGACCTAATAGAAGCGGTGTTTACCGACCATTTGACAGGTGAAGCGGACGAGCTGGACATTACCCTTGCTGACCCCGACCGAAAATGGCTAGGGGACTGGTATCCGACTAAGGGGGCGACCTTGCAGTTTGCCATTGGTTATGACAATGAACCGCTCCTTGATTGTGGGACTTTTGCCATTGATGAAATTACCATCACAGACAGCCCAAACACCGTGCAAATCCGTGCCTTGTCTGCGTCCGTCAATGACAAACTACGCACCATTAAACACAAAGGCTATGACAATCAAACCCTAGACCAAGTGATAAAAGCGATTGCCAAAGAGCTTGGCTACACCGTCGAAGGCAAAATAGAAGCCCTGCAAATTGAACGGCTGACCCAACAAGAAAGCGACCTAGCATTTATAAAACGCCTTGCCGACACTTATGGTTATTTGGTAAAAGTGAGTGGCAAACGGCTGATTTTTAGCAAATTATCCGCCTTAAACAATGCCAAAAGCATTGCCACCCTTGACCGCAGTCAAATTTTTAGGGGCTGGCGATTTACCGACCAAATCCGCACCGTACCAGAAAAATCAAGCGTCACCAAACACAACCCCAAAACCAAGCAAACCATTAAGGCGAGTGCCAACAATACTAAAACCGAACCCAAAAAATCCGCCAATCCCAAGCAACAACCTACCAGCACCGCCAAACCCAAAAAATCGCCCAAGCCCTTAGTGGTCTATGGCGTACAAAATGGCAAAGTGGTACAGGTTAATTAAGGACATTGCAATGACAAGGCATAGCAAAGACACCAAAAAATTACACACCAATGCCACCAGCCAAAGCGTGGCGGACAGCAAAGCACAGGCGGGGCTTGCAAATTCACAAGACAAACAATGTGAAGGGCAATTTACCGTCTCGGGCGACACACGGCTGACGGCTGGGGGTAATTTTCATTTGACGGGTTTTGGGCGATTTGACAGCAAATACCGCATTAAGCAAGCGACCCACCGCCTTAGCCGAAGTACAGGCTACACCACAGAAATTGCGTTTTGTAAGATTGATTAGGGGGTAATATGGAACTTGTGTTTGGTCTGGTTCATCACATTGAATACGCACCACTTCGCATTCAAGCAATATTGCCTGATAAGGACGATATGCTTTCGCCTTTTGCCCTTGTCATCACACCCAGAAGTCAAAATGCCAAACACTTTGACCCACCTGTCAAAGGCGAACAAGTGGCACTGCTTTTGACCGATGATGGCGAGACGGCAATTTGTCTAGGTTCGGTGTTTAGTGATACAGACAATGCCCCAACCAATCGCCACCAATTCGCCAAAGTCTTTGATGACGGCACAGAGCTTACTTACGACAACGACAGCCACACTTTGACCGTGAATGCCATAGGTACAATCAACATCATTTGCCAAAATGCCAATATTACTGCTGACAAAACCACGATTGACGGAGCGGTAGAAATTAACGGCGACACGACCATCAATGGCACGGCAACCATTAGCAAAGATGCCATCATTGGCGGTAGGTCGTTTAAAACCCATAAGCACAGCGGTGTGCGTGGCGGTAATGGTTCTACCACGCCACCAGTCTAAGCCAAAAATACCTTAAACCGCCATAAAATCAGGAAACCCACAAACCTTTTATGATAGCATTATGAATATCAGCACCGAAACCAGCCCAATTTCCACCGCAAGCCATTGGCAACCGTCATTAGATGATGACGGCATTGTGATTGGCTTTGCCGATGTGGAGCAAGCCATTGCCATTATTTTGTCCACGCCAAAAGGGAGTGTGCCACACCGTCCAGAATTTGGCTGTGAAGGCTTGGGGCTTTTGGACGGACAATTTTCCAAAGTCGCTCCGCTGTTTATTGCTTATGCCACCGATGCGATTTTGGCAAATGAGCCACGAGTGCAATCAGTCAAAATCCGTGCCAAGCAATATGACGAAACAAGAGCATTTGCAGGGGCGGTGTTTAATATCCAATGGACACCGATTGATAGCCTTGTGCCACAAAATATGACTTATAAGGTTTAGTGATTTAAGGAAAAAAGCAATGATAACTCGCCCCATTTTAGACAAACCGCATTTTATAGATCGTGATGTGGGTGCCATCACCAGCGAGATTATTGCCTTGTATGAACAACTGGGTAACAAAAAACTCTACCCAGCCCAAGCTGACCGCCTGTTTATTGATGTGATTGCCTACCGTGAAATGCTTATTCGCACCCAAATTCAACTGGCGTGTGAACAAAATCTTTTGGCGTTTGCCAGTGGGGTAATGTTAGATTATTTGGGCGACTTTTTTGGTGTGGTGCGTCTTGATGACGAGACAGACGAACAGCTACGAGAACGCATTCGTCTAGCCCCCGAAAGCTATGCCACCACAGGCTCACGCCAAGCCTACATTTACCACGCCTTGTCTGCTGACAGCCAAATCATTGATGCGGATGCACTTCGGGGCGGTAATGGCGACATTTATATTCATATTTTGACCAGCGATGGCGTGGTGTCTGATGAACTTATCCAAAAGGTGCTTGACAATACCAGCGATGAGAAAAAACGCCCCTTGTCCGACCGTGTGTTTGTGGCAGGAGCAAAGGCAAAAGACTTTCGCCTTGTTCTTGAAATCTCGCCTTTATCTTTGGCTGTGCCTGATAAGGTATTGGCTGACAGTAAAGTGCGAGCCGAAAACTACACCAAAGCCCTAAGAGCCAAACTGGGGCGAGATGTCGTCCCAAGCCAAATCATTGACGAAGTGTCCAGCACCGACATTTGGCAAGTCAAGGTTATAGAGCCAGCCGAGCCTATTATTTTACAAGCCTTTGAATGGGCAAACTGCACCGACATTCAAATTCAAATGGGAACAATTCAAAATGGCTAATTTGGTTACTGATAGTGTGTTGCCAAGCCCTTTGCAAAATCAAAGGTTTTTGGTGCTTGAAAGTTTGTTAAAACGCTTGGATAGCTTACCGCCTTTTGCCTTGATAATGCTGATTGATATTACCCCAAACTCCGCTTTGACCGCCTTTGCCGACCAGTTTAGTTTGTTTGGGGACGGCTGGGAGTTTGCCCATTCTGATGACGAACAGCGAGAGCTTATCAAAGGGGCAATTCAAATCCATAGACACAAAGGCACACCGTGGGCTATCAAACGCACGCTTGCCTTGCTTGGGTTTGGGGATTGTGAGCTGGAAGAACGCTTTGGCTATTATACGCACGACCGCACCATAAGCCACGACCGCACAAGGTACTATGGCTATGGCGGACATTGGACATATTATAGGCTGATTATGCAAAAGCCCATTAGCAAAGCTGATACCGAAAACATTCGGGCGTTACTTGCTGATGTCGCCCCCTTACGATGCAAGTTGGCTTCTATTCATCTTAAAAATCTTAAACACGACCGCACCATCAATCACGATGGAGCTGTCCGCTACAACGGAGTAATCGCACAATGGCACTAATCAAAGAAACCGCCGAATGGGTAGAAAATATTTACCTAATTGAACCTAATGACCCCGTAGAAGGGGGCGAAGATGGCGTAGATAACCGACCACATATTGAGCTTGCCAACCGCACGGCATTTTTGAACAAAAAACGCCAAGAGCAAGAACAAAAAACCCAAGAAATTGATGAAAAAGTCAATGGCTTAACCACCCAAGTAAACGAGATACAAGTTACCATTCAAAATGGCGGTAACAACCAATCATCAGGCGACCTTGATACCAAACTTGCCCAAGAAGTCCAAGACCGCACCGATGGCGATAGCCATTTGCAAGGGCAAATTGATGTGTTAAAAGAACAGATTAAGCAGATTTTGGCGAAACAAGACGACCCCACCCCAGTTGTGCAAAATGAAACCGTGGCTTATTTGAAATTTATGGTTGTTGGTGGTTATAGAGGTGCAAATGTTACAGAAATAGATAAAACAGGCGACATTGCTGTTGGTAGTTTTGAAGGTGGCTACCCAAAATCTGTAACTGTTACCCTACCTGCGGATTTTGATGAGCAAATACATCGCTATCAAGTAAGAGCCAATGCTTTACCATATACAAGTGGCTTGACATCTGTGGCAGGCACTAGTCAATTTAGCACTCACAAGGTCGGTAACAATCTTGTGATTACCATTCCGTCAGGAAGTTATACCCAAAATAATCAAAGCATGACCAAGGTAGACTACGTCAGCATAGAGCTAACCATTGAAGTTAAACGAAAATAAAAACAGGGCAACGGCTTTTCTGCGGTAACAGTTAAGCCGTTCCCCATTGATAGCAAGCCTAAACCCACCTATCGCAAGAGTACGCCCTGTCTGCTTGTACAAGCAGGGCATATCATACCACATTATGAAGTATTATTGCACTAGGTAAAATATGAAACCCCTAAACTGTCAAAACTGCAAGCGAGTTTTATTGGAAATTGATGTTTTTAACCAGCTTGCCATAAAATGTCGCCGTTGCAGTCATTTTAATCATTTTGAGCGTGCCTTGCGTACCAATTTAGCAGACCTTGCGTCTCATAACCTGTTAAATATGGAGAACCCAATGGCACAGCCAACCCCACAAATCAACCCCAAAGCCCCCGCAAAAAACGGCTTTAACTATAAGCCCAAATTTGGCTTGATTATCCAATGCGATGATGAACCGCACCAACAGACCGTCTTTGAACACCTAAAATCATTGGGCTACAAAGCTAAGGTGGTGGTTGTATGATTGTCAATATTCATCACACTTGCACCGACTTTGACAGTTACCGAGCCGAACGGGTCAAATCTTTGTTTAATGTAGAAACTGGGGCAGATGTCAAAATCACAGCCGACCTACCCATAGAGAGCGAGCATTGGCAAGATGAAAACGGACAAGGCGACTGGCAACTTGGCGTGATTGTCGGTCGTTCTGGCACAGGCAAAACTTCTATTGGCAAACAAATCTGGGCAGACACACCCATTTATAACCCCACTTG
This sequence comes from Moraxella sp. K127, assembly GCF_015223095.1. NCBI lineage: Bacteria > Pseudomonadati > Pseudomonadota > Gammaproteobacteria > Moraxellales > Moraxellaceae > Moraxella > Moraxella sp. K127. Next base: position 9,230 of record NZ_JADFBZ010000071.1, read on the forward strand.
GCAAGCTGACAAGCCCATCATAGACCAAATTGCCGTAGGCGACAGTATAGACAAAGCCACCGCTTGTCTGTCAGCCGTTGGACTTGGCACAGTCCCTGCGTGGCTACGCCCTTATCAAGTGCTTAGCAATGGCGAGCAGTTTCGTGCCAACCTTGCAAAGGCATTGGCAGACGAGCCAAACCGCCTAATCATTGATGAATTTAGTAGCGTGGTAGATAGGCAAATTGCCTGTATCGGTGCGAGTGCCTTTGCTAAGGCTTGGAAACGCACCAAGGGTAAACAAGCCATTTTGCTCACTTGTCATTATGATGTGCTTAATTGGTTAGAGCCTGATTGGGTGTATAACACCGACACGGGTGAATTTAGTGTCAATGACAGGGGGTTACTTTGGCAACGCCCACTCATTGCCTTTAACATCTACCAAACCAACTGGCAATTTTGGGAGCTTTTTGAGCCACATCATTATTTAAAAATGCCCAAAATGATTGCATCCACCAACTATGTGGCGGTGGTTAATGGCGAATTGGTGGCTCATTTGGCGGTGTCCACCAGACAAGGTTTGATTGAAGCCCGTGCTTGTCGCCTTGTGGTAATGCCAGAATGGCAAGGGGCTGGCATTGGAATGCGGTTTTTAAATGCCGTGTGCCAAATGTGGCTAGAAGGCAACAACCGCTACAATAAGCCCTTGCGAACCATTTTTCACACCAGCCACCCAAACCTTGCACAGGCGTTAAGGCGTGATAAGAAGTGGACGCAGATTAGTGCCAAACTACACGGCGACAACAAAATGCGAAGCCTGCAAACCCTATCCAAAGCAAGTGGCAAAAGTGCTGGCAGTGGCTATGGCGGACATTTTAGAGCGGTACAGGGTTTTAGATATTTAGGAGCTGATTTTGAATAAATTAAAAGTAATGATAGTCGGGCAAAAATGGCTTGCCGAGCAGTTGTTGGCGTGGTGCTTAATCCAGTCAAATATTGAAGTGGTTGCCGTGTCGCCCCCAAATGATACAGACCGCTTAGCACGGCTGGCAGTTGCCAACCTAATCCCCATTACTGTCCATAACAAAACCCTAACCGCCGACCAAGTACCGAATGGAGTGGACATTATCCTAACCGCCCACGCTTATTGTTTTGTTACCAAAAAAGCAAGAGACAAGGCAAGACTTGGGGCGGTTGGCTACCACCCAAGCCTATTACCCAAATATAAGGGCAAACACGCCGTCAAACTCGCATTTGATAATGGCGACAAGATTGTGGGTGGTTCGCTCTATCAGCTTGACGATGGTTGGGACACAGGGCAGGTGCTGGCTCAAAAGTCGGTAATGGTTGATGAGGGCGACACAATGACAAGTTTGTGGCAGGACAAGTTAGCACCGATTGGGGTGGAGTTATTTAGGGGGTATTTGATTGAGTTGATTGACAACCTATAAATGCAATACTATTTTGCAATATGCAATAAAAAAGCGTGGTAATTATCACGCTTTTTTGGGGGAAATTTTACGCTTGGCATCA